>NZ_JBSGXU010000166.1:0-18195 GCF_053610205.1 Streptomyces sp. NPDC054932
CGTGACGAGGGGTCGGAATGCCGGGCGGCAGTGCGTTCGGCGCCCTGCGGGGAGCGCCCCGGCACACACCCGGCCCCGGCCTCCGCACCCGGCCCGAGGCTCGGCGGGGTTCCCTGCCTGTTCCTCGCCGGAAGCTCCTGGGAGACGCCACCCGGCGCATTCGGCCCGTGGCAGTCTCGGGCCCAGGGCTCGGCAGGGCGGGGACGGGTGTGTGTCGGGGTGGTCCCCGCAGGGCGCCGAAGGCACCGCGGCCGCAGCCTCCGACACCTCGTCAGGTTCGGCGTCCGAGGAGACGCCCCGGCGCACACGGCTCGGCCCCGCCCCGGTGGTGTCAGGGGCGGGGGGGTTTCGTCCAGGGCCAGCGGATCTTGGGCTTTGTGCCCGAGGGGCGGAAGTCGTACTTCCAGCCCTTCTGCAGGCCCAGCCGCTTGGAGTACCCCGCCGGGACGCGTTCGTACAGCAGTACCGTCGGCGGCCCGCCGTCCGGCGTCGGGACGGGGATCTCGTACCACTTCGGGGGGTGTCCGGTCGGGCCGAGGAGGACCGGGAGGACCCGGCCGTCCATCGGGCCGCCCTCGAACGGGGTCGGTTGGCTTCTCACCCCATCAGTGTCACAGCAGGTGGGCGGCCTCGGACACCACCGGGATCACTCGGCGGGCCAGGACCCCGACGGGACCGTCCGCCGATTCCAGGGCGAGGGCGGCCCGGGCGGCCGCCGCCGTTTCCGGGTCCGTGGCGGCGGTGGCCGTCAGCAGGGCGATGAACTGGTCCAGCAGCCAGTCCCGTAGGCGCTCGACCTCCGGCTGCTTGCCCTCGTCGATCCAGATGAGGGAGGCCGCCTCGACCGCGGTGATCCACGTACGGACCATCATGCGCAGCCGGGGGCCCGGGGCCGGGACGTCCAGGTGGAGGAGGATCTGTTCGGCGGCGGCCCGGCGGATGCCGTCCACGGTCGCCGTCGTGCGGGAGGTCTCCACGACGCTGCCGCCCTGGAGGAGGGCCGAGAAGCCGGCGTCGTGTTCGTCGACGAAGGCGAGGTAGCGGTCCAGGGCCCGGGACAGGCGCCGGGTCAGGGGCCCCTGCTGGGGTTCGGCGAAGCACTGTTCGAGGAGGTCCGCCGCCGAGCGCAGGGCGGCCTCGTAGAGCTGCTGCTTGCCGCCCGGGAAGTAGCGGTAGACGAGCGGGCGCGAGACCCCGGCGGCCTCGGCGACGTCGTCCAGCGAGACCTCCTCCGGGGCCCGGTGCGCGAACAGCGAGAGGGCGGCGTCGAGGAGTTGGGCCCGCCGCTCCTCGACGCTGAGCCTGCGGTACGCGCGTACGGTCATGTCCGCAGGGTAGCCCGGCCGCTGTCGGGCGAGTGGGTGTCCTGCCGATCGGGCCCCTGCGGACACCCCCTAGGCCAGCAGCCCCGAGCTCTGCCACAGCCTCCGGCCGACTCCGCGCAGGACGCCGATGTCGTCGAGGAAGTCGGTGAGCCGCTTGGCGCCGGTCTGCATGACCTCGCGGCGGTGGCCGCTCGCCTTCACCTGGGCGACGGCCTCGCGGCGGTCCAGGCCGATGTTGTCGTAGACGGCCGGGTTCACGAAGGCGAGCGAGAAGACCCGTGCGGCCTCGCCGCAGCTGATCCGGGTGAGCTCCTGTTCCCAGCGCGGTGCCGTCACCATCTGGCGGCGCAGTTCCTCGCGGGCGTACCGGACGTGCCGGGCCTCCTCGATGACGTGGATCCGGGTGACGCCGCGGACCAGCGGCTGGATGCGCTCGTCCGGGAAGGTCAGGCGCTGCATCCAGTCGAGGATCTCCTCGCCGAGGAGGGTGCAGGCGAAGGAGCCGGGGGTGGTGGAGACGGTCTTGAGGATCCGCGCGAGGTTGTGGTTGAGGCGGGAGACGGGGTACTCGGGGCTGCCGCTCTTCTGGATCATGCGGGCGAACATCATCGAGTGGCGGCACTCGTCGGCGATCTCGGTGAGGGCGTAGCGCACGTGCTTGCTGGTCAGCGACTTGTCGTAGATGTGCCGGACCATGAGCTGCATGAGGATGATCTCGAACCAGATGCCGAGCGAGCCGAGTGCGGCCGCCTCGTGGCGGGAGAGGTCGATGCGCTGCTCCTCCCCCATCTTCTTCCACAGCGGGGTGTCGTAGAGGGAGAGCAGTTCCGGCGGCCAGTAGTACTTGCCCTCGATCGCCGGGGAGTCCCAGTCGAGTTCCTTGTCGGGGTCGAAGGAGTGCTTGGCCGAGGATTCGAGCAGTCGCTCGGCTATCTGCTCGCGGTCCTTGAGCAGGCCGAGGGCGTCCCTGAGCGCGGCTCGTTCGGTCACGGTCGTCATGGGTTCGGACACCTCGTCGTCGAGTTACCGGCGGTCACTTCTTATGAGACTGCCTGTCAGCAAGGTCGTCAATCCCTCGCGCACGACTTGTTGACCCCGCGTCTACCAACGTGTGACGCTGCCAACTGTCCGGTCCCACACGGCAGTACGTGCGACGAGGGGGCGTCAGTGTCGACGCATGAGCTCTACACCGCGAACCCGGGCGAGACGGTCTGGCAGGTCCCGGCCACCGGCTCCGCCCGCTTCAACTGGGAGTACGCCGACGGCCGCAAGCGGCTCCTGGCCCTCTACCAGAAGGGCAAGGACAAGCAGTGGGACGGCAGCAAGCGCATCGACTGGGACATCGAGGTGGATCCGTACGATCCGCTGGGCACCCCCGAAGAGGCGCTGCCGCTGTACGAGACGCGGTACTGGGCCAAGCTCACCGCGAAGGACCGGGGCGAGCTGCGCCGGCACTACGCCTCCTGGAACTTCAGCCAGTTCCTGCACGGTGAGCAGGGCGCGATGGTGTGCGCGGCGCGCATCGTCGAGTCGGTGCCGGATCTGGACGCGAAGTTCTACTCCGCCACGCAGACCATGGACGAGGCCCGGCACGCCGAGATCTTCGGGCGCTTCCTGCACGAGAAGGTCGGGATGCTGTACCCGATCAACGACAGCCTCCAGGGGCTGCTGGGCGACACCCTGCGCGACTCCCGCTGGGACATGCCCTACCTCGGCATGCAGGTGCTCATCGAGGGGCTGGCGCTGGCCGCCTTCGGCATGATCCGCGACACGACCACCAAGCCGCTGCCCAAGCAGCTCCTGGCCTACGTGATGCAGGACGAGGCCCGGCACGTGGCCTTCGGGCGCATGGCGCTGCGCGACTACTACAAGCAGCTCACCGACGCCGAGCTGCGCGAGCGCGAGGAGTTCGTAATCGAGGGCTGCTACCTGATGCGGGACCGGCTGCGCGGGGTGGAGGTGCTGGAGAACTTCGGTGTCCCGCGCAAGGAGGCGGAGGAGTTCAGCGAGCAGTCGGAGTTCCTGCACCTTTTCCGGAAGCTGCTGTTCAGCCGGATCGTGCCGTGCGTGAAGGACATCGGGCTGTGGGGCGAGCGGCTGCAGCGGGCCTACCTGGACATGGGCGTCTTCGATCTGGGCGACTCCAACCTGGACCTGCTGATGAGCCAGGACGAGGAGATCGCCGAGGCGCTCGACCGCGAGCGGTTCGCGGCCGAGGAGTCGGCGCGGGTGGAGGAGGTCGAGGCCGCCATGGCCGACGGATCGGCCGGTGCGGGCGCAGCGTGACCGGCGGTCCGCACCGGTCCGGGGCCACGGCGGGGGCCGGACCGGCTCGCGCGGGCGCCCGTACCCGCACCCGCGGCGACGGCCCCGGCGTCAGCCGGCCAGCGCCGCCTCCATCACCGCCCGCGCGATCGGCGCCGCCGCCCCGTTGCCGCTGATGTCGCCCCGGTCGGCCGACGCGTCCTCGACCACCACCGCGACCGCCACCTGCGGCAGCGCCGTGCCCTCGGCCCTGGCCCAGGCGATGAACCAGGCGTACGGGGTCCCCGCGTTGCCGACCCCGTGCTGGGCGGTGCCCGTCTTGCCGCCGACCACCGCGCCCGGGATCGCGGCGTTGCGGCCCGTACCGTTCTCCACCACCTTGACCATCAGCTCCTGCAGCCGCAGGGCAGTGGCCGGGTTCATCGCCCGGCCGAGGCTGCGCCGGTCGCCGCGCCGCACCTGGGAGCCGTCGTTCTGCGTCGTCCGTTCCACCAGGTAGGGGTACGTGAGCTCGCCGCCGTTGGCGACCGCCGCCGCCACCATCGCCATCTGCAGCGGGGTGGCCTTCGTGTTGAACTGTCCGATCGAGGACAGGGCCAGCTGGTCCCGGCTCATGTCGGAATCGAAGTTCGACCGGGACACCCACGAGGGCACCCGCAGCCCCTCGCCGTTGAACCCGAAGCGCTGCGAGGCCTCCACCATCCGGCGCAGCCCGACCTGCACCCCGATCTTGGCCATCACCGTGTTGCAGGACCACTGCACCGCGTCCGCCATCGAGGCGTCCTCGCAGCCCGTGCCCGCGTTCGGCAGCAGGGTGCTGGTCCCGGGCAGCGGGTAGGGGTCGGGGGTCCGGGTCGGCGCGTCCACATCGGTGACCACCCCCGCGTCGAGGGCGGCCGCCGCCGTCACGATCTTGAAGGTGGAGCCGGGCGGGTACGTCTCGCGCAGCGCCCGGTTGAGCATCGGCCGGGCGGGGTCCGCGTTCAGCGCCGTCCACGCCTCCTTGACCTTCGTCCCCGTACCGGAGAGCACGGAGGGGTCGTACGAGGGGCTGCTGACCAGCGCGAGGATCTTCCCGGTGGCCGGCTCCACGGCGGCCACCGCCCCGCGCTTGCCCGCGAGCCCGGTGTACGCGGCCAGCTGCATGCCGGAGCGGACGGTGGTGGCGGCGTTCCCGCCGGCCGGGCGGCCGCGGGCCAGTTCGTACCAGAGCGGGAAGGCCGAGAGCCCCGGGTCGGTGCCCGACAGGATCGCGTCCTCGGCGCGCTCCACGAAGCTGGTCCCGTAGGTCTGGGAGGAGAAGCCGGTGACGGGCGCGTAGAGCGGGCCGTTCGCGTAGGTGCGCTCGTAGCGCAGCAGTTGGCCGCTGTCGCGGGAGCCGGTGACGGGGCGCCCGTCGACCAGGATGTCGCCCCGGGGTTCGGCGTAGCGCGCGATGGCGGGGCGTTTGTTGGCCGGGTTCGCGCCGTAGGCGGCGGACTCCCAGACCTGGACGCGGGCGATGTTGACCAGCAGGGCGACGAGCAGGAGGGCGCAGAAGTACGCGCACCAGCGGATGTAGCGGATCACTCGGCCGGCTCCTCTGCGGGGCGGGGTCTGCGGGCGCTGTCGCTGAGCCGGACCAGCAGGGCGACGATGATCCAGTTGGTGACGACGGAGGAGCCGCCCTGGGCCAGGAAGGGCATGGCCATGCCGGTGAGCGGGATCAGGCCGGTGACCCCGCCCGCGATGACGAACACCTGGAGCGCGACGATCGAGGCGAGCCCGGTGGCGAGCAGCCGTCCGAAGGGGTCGCGCACGGCGAGCCCGGCGCGGAAGCCGCGGGCGACGAGGAGCCCGTAGAGGAGCAGGATCGCGGCCAGGCCGACGAGGCCGAGCTCCTCGCCGGCCGTGGCGAGGATGAAGTCCGACTTGGCGGCGAAGCCGATGAGGAAGGACTGGCCGTGGCCGAGGCCGGCGCCGAGGAGGCCGCCGGCGCCGAAGGCGAAGAGGGACTGGGCGAGCTGGCCGGGGCCCTCGCCGCGCTCGATGGAGGCGAAAGGGTGCAGCCAGTCGTCGACCCGGCTGTGCACGTGCGGTTCGAAGGTCCCGACGGCGTAGGCGCCGAGGGCGGCCAGCAGCAGCCCGATCGCGATCCAGCCGATCCGCCCGGTGGCGGTGAACAGCATGATCACGAACAGTCCGAAGAACAGCAGTGAGGTGCCCAGATCCCGCTCCAGGACCAGCACGCCGACGCTGAGCAGCCAGATCGCGAGGATCGGGCCGAGGACGCGGCCGGGGAGGAGCCGGAGCTTCCAGAAGAGCCGGCGTCCGGTGAGGGCGAGCGCCGTGCGGTTCGCGGCGAGGTAGGCGGCGAAGAAGACCGCGAGCAGGATCTTGGCGAACTCCCCCGGCTGGAAGGAGAGCCCGGCGAACCGGATCCAGATGTGCGCGCCGTTGACCGCCGGGAAGAAGACGGGGATCAGCATCAGTACGAGGGCCACCGCGACGGAGAGGTACGCGTAGCGCTGGAGCACCCGGTGGTCGCGCAGCACCGTGACGACGAGGACGAACAGGGCCACGCCGAGGGCGGACCACAGGAGTTGGTCCCCGGCGGTGAGGTGGCCGGGGGTGGTCAGGTCGAGCCGCTGGATGAGGACGAGACCGAGGCCGTTGAGCAGGACGGCGATCGGGAGCAGGAGGGGGTCGGCGTACGGGGCCCGGAGCCGGACGGCGAGGTGTGCGAGCAGGGCGGCCGCGCAGAGGCCGGCGGCGTAGCGGGCGGCGTGGCCGGGGGTGCGGCCGGTGGTCGCGAGGCCGACGTAGAGGTGGCCGAGGACGGAGATCAGGACGGCTCCGGCGAGGAGCGTCAGCTCGACGCCGCGCCGTTTGGGGGCGCCGGCGCCGGGGGGTGGGGGCGGGGCGGGCTCCGCCACCTTTTCCGTCAGAGCGCTCATGCACCGAAACGTAGCAAGCAGACGGATGATATGTCCGCTTATGCCATAGTGTGCCGAAGAGTCGTCACAAACGGTCGGAAGTGAGGAGCCGAGGCGTATGGGACCTGTGGAATTCATCGTCCTCGCGTTCCCGGAGGAGCAGCTGCGGGCCCCGGCGGTGGAGGCCGTGATGGGGCTGCGTAAGACCGGGGTGGTCCGGCTGATCGACGGGCTCGTGGCGACGAGAACGGCCTCGGGGGACGTGCTGGCGGCCGAGTTCGACGAGTTCGTGGAGCTGCACGGCCTGCTGACGGGCCGTGACGTGGCCCGGCTGATCGGGCCGGAGGACGTACAGGAGGCGGCGGGACTGCTGGAGCGCGGGAGCTGCGCACTGCTGCTGGTGGTCGAGCACCTGTGGGCCGAGGACGCGGCCGTCGCCGTACGGGCGGCGGGCGGCCGGATCGTGGGCTCGGTCCGGATCCCGCCGGACCGGGTCCCGGCGGACCCGCGTGCGGGGGTGGCCTGATGTTCATCCGCCCGATGGGGGCGTCCGTGCACGCCGCGAACCGTCCGGCCGGGCACCCGCTGCTACGGGGCCTGCTGGCGCGGGCGGCCGGTACGGCGGAACACACGGCGGGGGCGATGGACCCGGCCGCACCGCTGCCCGGGGCACAGCCGGAAGCCCCGGGGGCGGCCGGGCCGGGGCCCGCCGAACCGGAGCCGGTGGCCGCGATCCCTGCGGCCGCGACGCCGCCGGCCGAGCCGGCCCCCTCGGCCGGCCTGGTCGCGGAGCTCACCCAACTGGCCGTCCTGGCCCGCGAGGGCCTGCTGACCCCGCAGGAGTTCACGGCGGCCAAGGCCCGTCTCCTCCGCGGCTGACGCCGGCGCGGACGGGGGGTGGACAGCCCCGTCCCCGCTCCGGATGAACAGCTTCCCTGCGGACGGCGGCGCGCCGTGGGGACCGACCGCCCGGGCCCGAAGCGGATCCGAGACCTTCAGGGACGAGGACGTGGCCTACGCCAACGCGATCTGGCAGGCCGGCGGCCAGGCCGAGCTGCACGTATGGCCCGGCGCCTGCCACGGCTTCGACAGCTTCGCCCCCGGGGCCGCTCTCAGCCGCGACGCCCGCAACGCCCGTTCCCGCCGGCTCCGGCGCATCCTCACCCGGCCCGCCGGCGGGGAGACGTAGGTCACATGCGCGCATGTCACAGGGGGCCGGGCCACCTCGTCCCATGGGTGTAGCCGACGACGACCACCGAGGAGCACCCCATGGACGCGCGACTGAACCTCTTCGCCAGCCCGACCACCGGCAAGGCCTTCAAGCACCTCATCTCGGCAGGCCGGGTGATCAAGGACTCGCCGCTGCCGGCGGCGACGCAGGAGTTGGTGTCGCTGCGCGTGAGCCAGATCAACGGCTGTGCGGTCTGCCTCGACATGCACACCAAGGAGGCCACCGCCGCCGGCGAGACCCCGGTACGGCTGCACCTGGTGGCGGCGTGGCGGGAGGCCACGGTCTTCACCGAGGCCGAGCGGGCCGCCCTGGAGCTGGCGGAGCAGGGGACCCGCACCGCGGACGGGGCCGGCGGGGTGCCGGACGAGGTGTGGGCACGCGCCGCCCTCCACTACGACGAGGAGCAGCTCAACGCCCTGGTGCTGCTGATCTCGCTGATGAACATGGCCAACAGGATCAACCTCATCACCCAGCAGCCGGGCGGCAGTTACGAGCCCGGGCAGTTCCACTGAGCGGCACTGCACCGTCTTGCGTCCGCCCGCCGGAGCTCTGATGATCATCGGAGGCCGCCCGCGCCGCCGCGTGCGGCCGGGCGGGCAACCACGGGGAGGAATGCCGACATGAGCAAGGTCGAGGAGTTCGAGGACCTGCGGTCGCTGCTGTTCTCGATCGCGTACCGGATCCTGGGCAGCGTGAGCGAGGCGGAGGACGCGGTGCAGGAGACCTGGCTGCGCTTCGACGCCTCGGCGACCCGGCCCACGTCGACCAAGGCCTTCCTGTCGACGACGGTGACACGGATCTCGATCGACGTGCTGCGCTCCGCCCGGGTACGGCGGGAGGAGTACGTGGGGCCCTGGTTCCCCGAGCCCCTGCTGAACGATCCCTACCAGGACCCGGCACGGTCGGTGGAGCTCGCCGACTCGGTGTCGATGGCGGCGCTGCTGCTCCTGGAGCGGCTCAGCCCGCTGGAGCGCTCGGTGTTCGTCCTGCGGGACGTCTTCGCCTTCGGCTTCGACGAGGTCGCCGCCGCGGTGGGCCGGTCGGAGGCCGCCTGCCGGCAGCTGCTGGTGCGGGCGCGGCGGCACATGGAGGCGGGGCAGCCGCGGTTCCGGGCGGACCGCCGGGAGCGGCAGGAGCTGGCGACGCGGTTCCTGGACGCGCTGAAGGACGGCGACGTCGGCGGTCTGCAGCAGTTGCTGGCGGCCGACGCCCAGCTGGTCGGGGACGGCGGCGGCAGGGCCCCGCAGCTGGCCAGGGCCGTCACGGGCGCCGGGAACGTGGCACGTCTGCTCGCCTCGGTCTTCCCGTGGCTGCTCCGGATCGGGGTGACGTCCGAGCCGCACGAGGTGAACGGCGGGCCGGGTGCGGTCTTCCGCGACGCGGACGGCAGGGTGTCCCACGTCCTGGCCTTCGAGGTGCGGGACGGCCGGATCGAGACGATCCGCTCGGTGGTCAACCCGGACAAGCTCGGCCACCTCGGCCCCGTCGCCGACGCCTGGGCGCTCGACCGCGAGCTCAGGCTGGCCCGCCGCTCGGGCTGACCCCGGACCCGTCGGGCGGGGGCCCGTCCGGGGCAGGGCCCGTGCCGCAGGCCCGTGCCGCAGGGGCCCGTCCGGCGGGGCCGATGGGCCCCGACCGGGTGACCCTGCCCGACCGGCCGCCCCCGGTGGGCGATTTGTCATACCGGGCGTGGCAGCATCGGCCGCCTCGGAGGTGACCCCATGTCATATCGGCTGTCCCACCGGCCGCTTCGCGCCGCCTGCATCGCCGCAGTACTCCTCGTCGCCGGACCGGTCCCCCGGGCCGGCGCCGAGCCGGGCCTCCCCGAGGGGGAGTCCGTCGGGGTGCTGCTCACCCGCCTGCAGGGCCTGTACCAGAAGGCGGAGGAGGCCACCGAGGCGTACAACGCCACCGAGGTGGCCCTCCGGGCCGGCGAGGCCGAGGATCGGCTGCGCGCCGCCGACCTCGGCAGGGCCCGTACGGCTCTCCACTCCGAGAAGGCGCTGGCCGGGCGCCTCGCCAGGGAGCAGTACCAGGGCAGCCAGGGCCTGTCCCCGTACGCCCGCATGCTGCTCGCCGGGAACCCCCAGGCCGCCCTGGACCAGCGCCGGCTCGCGGCCCGCGAGGGCGCCCGGAGGGCCGCCGCTCTGGGCCGGCTCGCCCGGGGCGAGAAGGAGGCCGACGCGCTCGCCGCCCGGGCCCGCAAGGCCCTGGACGTCCGGCAGACCCTGGCCGCGCGCCAGAAGCTCCAGAAGGACGAGGTCGCGACGCAGCTCAAGGAGGTCGAGCGGGTGCTCGCGGCCCTGACCCCGGATCAGCTCACCCGGCTCGGCGCGCAGGAGGCCGAGAACACCGCCGCCGCGCAGCGGGACCTGGTCGATTCGGGCCGGCTGCCCGCCCGTACGGGCACCCCCACGGCGGCCGGTGGCGCGGCCCTCACCTATGCGGCGGCCCAGATCGGCAAGCCGTACGTCTGGGGCGCCGAGGGGCCGGGATCCTTCGACTGCTCCGGGCTGACCTCACAGGCCTGGGCGCATGCCGGGCGCACCATCCCGCGGACCAGTCAGGAGCAGTGGGCCCGGCTGCCGAAGGTGCCGCTGGACCGGCTGCGGCCGGGGGACCTGGTGGTCTACTTCCCCAAGGCCACCCACGTGGGCCTGTACGTCGGCGACGGCAAGGTGATCCAGGCACCGCGGCCCGGGGCCCGGGTCAAGGTCTCGCCGATCGCCGCGAACCCGCTGCTGGGGGCCGTCCGCCCGGATCCGGACGGCGCCCCGCTCGCCGAGTTCACCCCGCCCGAGCTGCCCGAGGCAGCCCCGGGGGACGACACCGGCTACTCCTCGGAGGAGGCTCCGGCGGCCGGGGAGGCTCCGGCGGCAGAGGCGACCTCGGCCAGGTAGTCCGCCGCGTCCTCGGGGTCGTAGAAGTACGCGTCGAAGTCGGCCGGGTTGTCGAAGCCATTGGCGAATCGATTCGCCACCGGCTGGAGCTGCCCGGCCGCGCCGATCAGGTTCAGTACGTGCTCCGGCGGGACGCCCAGCATCGCGTTCGTCCACTGGGTCACCGGCTTGCCCGTGGTGAACCAGTACTTGTCGAAGGTGGCCTTCATCCACGCCTCGTCGAACGGCTTGTCCCCGTGCATCAGGATCGACGACAGGTACGAGGCCGCGCACTTCGCGGCGGAGTTCGAGCCCTGCCCGGTGATCGGGTCGTTCGCGACGACCACGTCGGCGACACCCAGCACCAGACCGCCGCCCGGAAGGCGCCCGATCGGGTTGCGGACGGTCGGCGCGTAGCGACCGGCGAGCGTGCCGCCCGCGTCGGTCAGCTCGACCTTCCTCGCCCGGGCGTACTCCCAGGGCGTGAACTTCTCCATCAGCTCCAGCGTGAGCGCGAGGTGCTCCGCCGGGTCCTTGACGCCATTGAAGACGTCCAGCGGACCTCCGGGCAGGCCCTCCCAGAACAGGATGTCCGCCCGGCCCGAGGTGGTCAGGGTCGGCATGACGAACAGCTCGCCCACGCCCGGGACCAGGTTGCAGCGGACCGCCTCCGTCTCCGGGTGCTCCGGGCGCGGGCCGAGGCCGTGCACGTAGGAGACGGCGAGCGCGCGCTGCGGGGCGTCGTAGGGGGAACGCGCCGCGTCCCGCCCGAACATCGAGACCAGCTCGCCCTTGCCGGCGGCGACCAGCACCAGGTCGTACGTACGGGAGAAGAAGTCGAGGTCGGCGACGGAGGCCCCGTGGATGACCAGCTGCCCGCCCCGCTGCACGAAGGTGTCGAGCCAGCCGGCCATCTTCACGCGCTGGTCGACGGACTGCGCGTACCCCTTGAGCCGGCCGAGCCAGTCGACCGCGCGGCCGCCGTCGGGGGCGGCGACGGAGACCCCGATGCCCTCGATCCTCGGGGCCTGCCGCTCCCAGAAGTTGAGCTGGAGGTCACGCTCGTGCTGCAGCGCCGTGTCGAACATGCACTGCGTGGACATGACCCGCCCGGTGCGGATCTCGTCCGCCGTCCGGTTGGACATGAGGGTGACCTCGTACCCCTTCGACAGGAGTCCGAGGGCGAGCTGGAGTCCGGACTGACCGGCTCCTACGACAAGTATCTTGCGCATCTCTCACGTTCCCTGTTCGGGGGTGCTCTGTTCCGGGGTGCTGTCGAGGGCGTGGCCCACCAGGGCCAGCAGGGACTCGATCACCGTGTCCCGGCGCCTCGCGTCCATGATCACGACGGGCACGTGGGGCGGGACGCTGAGCGCCTCGCGGACGTCCTCGGGCTCGTACGACTGCGAGCCGTCGAAGTGGTTGACGGCGACGGCGTACGGGAGTCCGCAGCTCTCGAAGTAGTCGAGGGCCGGGAAGCAGTCGCGCAGGCGGCGGGTGTCGGCCAGGACGAGGCCGCCGATGGCACCGCGCACCAGGTCGTCCCACATGAACCAGAACCGCTCCTGACCGGGGGTTCCGTACACGTAGAGGACGAGGTCGTCGTCGAGGGTGATGCGGCCGAAGTCCATCGCGACGGTGGTGGTGTTCTTCTCCGGCGTGCCGGACAGATCGTCGGTCGGGACACTGGCCAGGGTCATCACCGCCTCGGTACGCAGCGGGGTGATCTCGGAGACGGAGGAGACGAAGGTGGTCTTGCCGACGCCGAAGCCGCCCGCGACCAGCACCTTGACGGCGACGGGTGCACGGGAGCGGTCGTACTGCCAGGGCTGGACCGGCTCGTCGTCCGACAGCGGCACGGGCACCGGACGGTCAGAGACGGCGAAGACCACTGAGCACCCTTTCCAGCAGCGCGCGTTCGGGACGGCCGGTGCCGTGGCCCGTTCCGTAGACGCGGACCCTTCCCTGGTCCGCGAGGTCGCTGACCAGGACGCGGACCACGCCGAGCGGGAGCTTCAGCAGCGCGGCTATCTCGGCGATCGTGCGCATGCGGCGGCACGCCTCGACGATGGCGGGCATCTCGGGCATGCGGTCGGGCTTCTGCGGCTCCGACACCTTGGTGTCCAGGGCGGCGACGAACGTCTCGACGAGCAGGACCTGCGTGAAGCGGGTGCGGCCGCCCGTGAGGGAGTACGGGCGGACGCGGGCGGGGCGGCGGTCGGCGCCGCGTATCGGCAGCCGGTCGGAGGCCGTACTCCTCACGGGGTGTTCTCCATCGACTGGCGCAGCTCGCTGCGGACTTCGGGGGTCAGTACGTGGCCGGCCCGGCCCACGAACAGGGCCATGTGGTAGGCGACGACGCTCATGTCGCAGTCGGGGGTGGCGTGCACGCCCAGCAGGGAGCCGTCGCTGATGGCCATGACGAAGACGGAGCCGTGCTCCATCGCCACCATGGTCTGCTTGACCGAGCCGCACTCCATGAGGGCGGCGGCGCCGGTGGTGAGGCTGCCGAGACCGGAGACGATCGTGGCGAGGTCGGCGGACGCGCCGCGCGGGCCCTTGGGCCGGGGCGTGGCCGGCGGCTCGGCCGCGCCGGCTCCCGGGTCGGAGGACAGGAGCAGCAGCCCGTCCGAGGAGACGACGGCGACGGAGTTGACGCCGGGCACCTCCTCGACCAGGTCGGTCAGCAGCCACTGCAGGTTGCGGGCCTGGGTGCTCAGTCCGTACGTACTGGGCGCGGTCATGTGCGTGCCTCCTGTGCGGTGTCCCCCCGGTCGGTCTTGCTCTGGCCCTGCCTCGGCGTCCGTCCCCGGTCGAGCGCTTGGTCGAGCGCTTCGCCGGGCCCCTGCTCCTGCGCGAGTTCGGCGGCGACGACGCGCCGTCCGTCCTGGGCTCCCTGGTAGAAGCCTCCGAGGCGGCGCCGCAACTCCTCGGCGTCGACACGGCGCGGCGGCTCGGGCGGTGCGTCGTCACGGGCCGCGCGCTTGGCGGTGACGGTGCGCGGGGTCCGCTTCGGCAGGCCCTTGTCGGTGACGGCTCCTTCGCCGTCGGCCTGGTCGGCAGGGTGGCTGCCCTGGCGGGGGAGCCAGTTGCCCTCGGCCGGGGCATGGCTGTGCGGCTCCGCCTCCGGTTCGTCTTCCCGTACGTCGGCCACGGGTGCGGCGTCGTGCGCCGCGGCCGGGATCCCCTCGGCAGGGTCCGACACCCCGAGGGCGGCCGGCTCTGTGTCGGGGACGACCCGAGCGAGCAGCTGTTCCTCAGGAGTCGGCCCGTCCCCGGCGGGGGGCGCGGCGACGAACACCTGGTCGGCGGGCGGGAGTCCGGCGGTGTCGGTCACCGGGTCCCGGCTCGGCTCCGACTCCGGCTCGGCCGGGGCCTCGGTCACGGCGGCGGGGGCCGCGAGCGCCTCGGCCAGGGTGATCGGGACCGCCGCGACGGCGGGCTCCGGCTCGGACCCGGGCTGCGGCTCGGGCTCCACGACGGCGGGCTCCGGCTCCGCGACGGCGGCCTCGGCCTCGGCTTCGGCCTTGGCCTTGGCCTGCACTTCCGGCTCCGCTTCCGCTTCCGGGTCCGCTTCCGCTTCCGGGTCCGCTTGCGGGTCCGGGTCCGCTTGCGGGTCGGGAGCCGCGTGCGCACCCCGCTGGCGCGGCGGCAGCGTGTTCTCGTTCGCCTCCGCTATCACGCCCGGCAGCCGCAGTGCGGGCCCGCCCGGCGTGGCCAGGGCGTGCACCGGCGAGACCACCGGAGTGGTGGGCAGCAGCGCCGCCGGGACGACCACCAGGGCCTCGGTCCCCCCGTGCCGCGGGGCGCGCAGCTCCGCGGTGACGCCGTGCCGGGCCGCGAGCCGTCCGGCCACGTACAGGCCGAGGCCGAGGCCGTGTTCCGCCTCGGGTTCCTCGTCGTAGGCCTCGGGCGTGGACAGCCGGGCGTTCAGCGACTCCAGGCGGTCCCCGGTGACGCCGATGCCCTCGTCCACGACGGACAGCACCACGTCGCCGGAGTCCTGCAGCCAGCCGGACACCTTCACCTTGACCTCCGGCGGCGAGAACGTGGTGGCGTTCTCCAGCAGCTCGGCGAGCACGTGCGAGATGTCGTCGGCCGCGTGCCCCGCGACCTGGGTGTACGAGGGCATCGACGCGAGGTCGACGCGCTCGTAGCGCTCGATCTCGCTGACGGCGGCCCGCATGACGTCGACCAGCGGCACCGGCAGGCCCTGCCCGTGGCCGTGTTCCTGTCCGGCGAGGACCAGCAGGTTCTCGTTGTGGCGGCGCATCACGGTCGCCAGGTGGTCCAGCTTGAAGAGCGTCGCCAGCCGGTCCGGGTCCTGCTCCTTGGACTCCAGCTCCTCGATGACCGCGAGCTGGCGCTCCACCAGGCCGAGGGTCCGCAGCGACAGCGAGACGGAGGTCGTCGACATGACGCGGCGGTGCTCCTCCAGCCCCGCCCGCAGCGTGGACAGTTCCTCCTCCAGCGCTTCCCGGCCGGCGGCGAGCGCCTCGCTGCGGCCGATGATCCGGCGCCGGTCGGCGTCGAGCCCGGCGATCCGGGTGTGCAGGGAGACCGTCTGGTCGCGCACCGCGTTCAGGTGGCGCACGACCTCGGCGAACTCGTCGTTGCGGCCCGTGAAGCGCACCGGTTCCACCGAGCCCTCGGGCGTCGCCAGCCGCTGTGCGCCGCGGCGCAGCACGGACAGCGGCCGGGTGAGCGAGCGCGCCACGGCGGTCGAGACGCCGACGACGACCAGGAACAGCACGCCCATCAGCGCGACCAGGACTTCGAGCCGGGTCACGTCGTCGTCGCGCAGGGCGGCCAGGGCGGAGGCGCGTTCACCCGCGAGGGTGGCCTCCACGGTGCGCATGCGGTCGATGCGGGCGGTCAGTGCGGCGCCGACGGCGGCACCGTCGGTCTTGCGGTCGGCGGTGGCCAGGGTGGGCCGTTCGGCGAGCCGCTTGAGGAAGTCGTCGGCCGCCTTGACCTCGGGGCCGGTGACGGTGGCGGTGAGGGTCTGGCGCACGTCGGGCCGCGCGACCCGCGCGAAGTCGTCGAGGGCGGCCTGCTCCCGTACGCGTGAGCGCTGGGCGGCGGTGGTGAGTTCGTCGACCGCGGCCGAGCCCGGGAGCTGCTCGCCGCGGGGGACGGCCAGCGCGGCGAGCAGCAGTCCGCGGGTGGCCGAGGCCTGTTCCACGGCCTGGCCCAGCGGGGCCAGCGGGCGGGTGGTGGTGAGGGCGGCCCCGGCGCGCGGCGGGGTCAGTTCGACGAGCCGGTCCCCCGGTGCGAGGAGTTCCGTGATGACGCCGCTGTAGGCCTGGTGGACGGCGAGGGGGGTGCCCTTGCCGTCGATGGCCTCGGTACGGACGGACGCGACGCGGGACATCGCCGTGCCGAGGGGCTCGTCGACCACGGTCGCGGCCTCGGCGATCTGCCGGTCGGTGCGCAGGAGGCGCTCCTGGAGGGCTGCCCTGGCCGGGCCGGGGCGGCCCTTGCCCGCGTATTCGACCACGGCGTCGCGCTCGTCGGCGAGGACGTGCGCGAGGGTGAGGATCTGCCCGGTCTGCTCCGCGAGGGTGACCAGCCGCTGGGAGTCGTTCAGCTCCCTCGCGGCGGTGACGACGGCGGGGGCGCCTGCCGCGAGGACGGTGAGTCCTGCGACGGCGACGCCGACGACCAGCCGGCTGCGCACGCGGACGCGGCGTCCTGCGGGGGCCGGGCCGTCGGCGGTGCCGTTCTTCCGAGACCGCTTCTTCTGCACCGGTGCTCGCAATCCTGTACGTGTGCTCTTGCTCGTCTACTCGTGTGGCCGAGGTAACGGCCGGTCAACAAGTAAACGCCCCCTGCCCCCTCGTACCGCCTCAGACCTTTGCAGCGTGTTGGGGAGAGAGCCGCACATCGCCCACCCGGCCACTCGAACGAGTGAACATCACGGATGAGTTGCCGACCAACTCGGGCACCCGGTGTCAGAGCGGCTCCTTGGACAGGCGGTTGAAAGATCGATGCGGGCTTTGGCAGGATGCCCGCCCACATCACCGCACCGCCGCACCGCCGCTGCGGCCCGCGCCGGGGCGGAGGGTGCGCGAGCCCGCCCGGCTCCCGCCCGATTTGGTACAGACCTTGCCGCGTTCGCCCGCCCCGGCGCGGCAGAATGCCGGCATGCGCATCGACCTCGCCTCGGCCCCCGGCCACCAGGAACGCCCCAATGAGGACTGGGTATCGGCCGCGATCCCCGCCTCGGGCGGCGGCGTCCTGGTGGTCCTGGACGGAGTCACCCCGCCGGCCGGCGATGTCGGATGCGTGCACGGCGTGCCCTGGTTCACGGCCCGGCTCGGCGGCCGATTGACCGAACTGTCCGGATCGCTCCGGGACATGCCGCTCGATCTGGTTCTGGCCGAGTCCATCCGCGCCACCGCCGAAGCCCACCGGGACACCTGTGACCTTTCTCACGTGCGCACCCCGCAGGCGACGGTCGTCATGGTCCGCTGGGACGCGGAGTACGTGGAGCACCTCGTGCTCTCGGATTCCGTCCTGCTCCTGCAGGCGCCCGGCGGCGAGGTGACGGCGGTGCTCGACGACCGGCTGGACCGCATCCCGCGGGAGGTGCTGCGCTCGGCGGCCCGTGCGGACGCCCTGCGGAACGCGGAGGGCGGCTTCTTCACGGCGGCCGCGGACCCGGCGGTGGCGGCGCGGGCGGTGACCGGGCGCACCCCGCGCGGGCGGGTGCGGGCGGTGGCCGCGCTGACGGACGGGGCGAGCCGGTGGACCGACACGTTCGGGGAGGGCGACTGGGCCCAGTGCCTGACGGTGCTGCGGAAGGAGGGTGCGCAGGGGCTGATCGGCCGGGTGCGCGCCATCGAGTCCGATCCCGCCCGCCCGCCGGCCCGGAACAAGCGGCACGACGACGCGTCCGCGGTCTACGCGGAGCTCTGAGCGGCTCCGGCCGCCGGTGCCGCGCCAAGCGCCGCCGCCACCGCCACCGCTGCCGCTGCCGCTGCCGCTACTCGCCGCCCGCGTTCAACTGGTTCAGCA
Source organism: Streptomyces sp. NPDC054932 (assembly GCF_053610205.1). Taxonomy (NCBI): domain Bacteria; kingdom Bacillati; phylum Actinomycetota; class Actinomycetes; order Kitasatosporales; family Streptomycetaceae; genus Streptomyces; species Streptomyces sp. NPDC054932. The sequence continues at coordinate 17,636 of NZ_JBSGXU010000166.1, forward strand.
GCCGGGCCAGTTCCGCCACTTCGCCGCGGTCCCAGTCTGCAAGCTTGCGCATGTACTGCTCGCGCCGTGCTCCCCGTACCCGCAGGAACCGCTCCCGCCCCTCCTCGGTGAGGCCGACCAGGGAGGCCCGGCCGTCGGCGGGGTCCGGTTCGCGGGCCACCAGGCCCAGGACCTCCAGGGCCCGCAGCTGCCGGCTCATCGTGGCCTTGCCGACCCCGAAGTAGGCGGCGAGTTCGGTGGCCCGCTGCCGGCCGGCCGCCTCCAGCCTTACGAGGAGCCCGTACGCGGCCGGTTCCAGCTCGGGGTGGAGCTCGCGGGCCATCTCGCCGGAGGAGGCGCGGGCCCGCCGGAGGAAGACGGACAGCTCCCGCTCCAGGGCAAGGAACTCCTGGTCTTCGCTCCCGTGCACGGTCCTGCTCCTTCGATGGTGTGTGGCACCCCGGTGGGTGAGGGGGCCAGTATTTCGCAGCGGACGTGCCGGCGGCCCGGTACCCCGCCGGAGCGGGGGGACGGGCGCGGGGGGGGGGTGACGGGCGGCCGGGGGGTCAAGGCCACCGCCC
>NZ_JBSGXU010000167.1:0-18115 GCF_053610205.1 Streptomyces sp. NPDC054932
CCGATCGACATCCCGCCGACGACGGTGGCCAGGCGCAGCTTCACCGAGCGGGCGTAAGGAGTGAGCGCGTCCGTCACCTGCTGTGCCAGCTCGCGCGTCGGTACGAGGACCAGGGCGAGCGGCTGGCGGGGCTCGGCGCGCTGCCCGGCGGTGCGGGCCAGCAGGGCGAGGCCGAAGGCCAGGGTCTTGCCGGAGCCGGTGCGGCCGCGGCCGAGCACGTCGCGGCCCGCGAGCGTGTTGGGCAGGGTCGCTCCCTGGATCGGGAACGGCACGCTCACACCCTGCGCGCCGAGGGCGGAGAGCAGCTCCCCGGGCATGTCGAGGTCACCGAAGGCCTCGACGGCGGGGAGACCGGGGGTGATCGTCTTGGGCGGGGCGAACTCGCCCTGCACCGCGCCGGACCGTCGGCCGTAGCCGCCCGACCGGCTCGGACCGCCAGAACGGCTCTGGGCGGGCGAACCGGAGCGGCTCCCCCGGCCCGAACCGGAGCCGGAGCCGGAGCCGGAACCGAAAGCGGGACCACCGGTGCGGCTGCGGGTGCGGGAAGAGCGGTTGTTCGTACGTACGGGGTTCATTCAGAACCTTCCTTGATACGGCGCGCATCAAGGAATTCCAGCAGCGCGAAGCAGCGCGGGCGGGGAATTGCAAGAACGGGCCGAATGGAATGCGAAAGCGAATCTGGCCGCACGGAGTCCGTGCGGGCGCAGGTGCTGAAACGGGTGAGGCCGGACGTGAATTTCCGGTGATGGGCATCCGGCAGGTGAACCCACTGCGGGAGATGCCTGCAGCTGGGGCCCGCACCCCGAAGGATGCGGGCCCCAGCTGCAAAGTGCGCGTCGGCGTCAGGCGGGAACGATGTTCTCGGCCGTCGGGCCCTTCTGGCCCTGCGCGATGTCGAAGGTGACCTTCTGGCCCTCGAGCAGCTCACGGAAGCCGCCCTGGGCGGCGATGTTCGAGAAGTGGGCGAACACGTCGGGGCCGCCACCGTCCTGCTCGATGAAGCCGAAGCCCTTGGCCGCGTTGAACCACTTCACGGTGCCAGCAGTCATGCATATCTCCTTTGGGGCAGTACATCGGGATCCGCACTGCACGGATGCCGTGTCGCCGCGATGATGCCCCGCCCGGAAGATGACCGGAAATGCAAAGCGCTGCCGTCGGCGCGGAGGCCGACGGGGGCGCTTGAAGTCATTGGGAACCAAAACTGCAACTGGAATCGACAGTAGCACGCTGCAGCGGCTCGTGTGCGATGAACAATTTCACTCCGCCTGCTGCCGGCAGAAATTCTCCCTGCCGGATCTGCCAAAACCTCAGTCGGCGAGCACGGATATTATTCACTCCGGGCGCAGCATTTCGCCCCGCACCACCGAGAAGGACCCGGTTGGACGCGTACCGGCGAGCCGAACTGCGCACGATGTACGTCTCGTCCTCAGGCCGGGGTGGTGCGCGGCTGGTCCCCGCCGGTCGGCGGTCGCTTCAGGGCGAGGACGATCAGGAGGGTGAAGGCCATGACGGCGGTGAGCGTGCGCAGGTTGTTGAAGAGCTCCCAGCGGCGCAGGATCTCCTCGTGACCGACCGGTGCCGAGGTGAGCGCCCATTCCTTGATCCGGCCGTTGATCGGCACGTTGCCGAGCCGGGTGATCAGGAAGGACGTCAGGGTCAGCAGGGCGGCCGTACCCGCGATCAGCCGGGCACGGCCGGGTATGAAGGCCACGAGGGCGAGGGAGCTCAGCGTCGACACGGCCATCGCGGCCTGCATGGTGATGCCGTTCATCTTCATCAGCTCGGCGTGGAACGACAGCCGCATGTCGAGCGGAACCGCGTTGAAGGTGGGGACGAGGTTGGCCGCGCCGTAACCGAATGCCCCGGCGAGGAGGCCGGTGGCGAGCAGGGCGAGTCCCAGAAGGAGACGGATGCGCATGTTCGTGGGCTCCAGTGCATGGGTGCTTGGGGGGCCGGGCCGGACCTGGGACGCGTCACGGGCAGTCGTCGTGGTCGGGTTCTGACCGCTGTTCACCGACTCACCGCCTGTTCGTGCTCAGACCCGGCTCGAACCGGTCGTCCCCTGTCCCGGACGGGGTGTTCATGGTCGCTACCGCTCCCCGGCTCTTCCGGTCCGCTCCGGCTCTCGGCACTTCGACGAAACACCGCACCGGATTGTGAGCTCCACGCTTCGCGGTCTCTCTCCCCCCGCATCCTGGTGTTCGGCCGTGGCGGGTCAGGCCGCCGCCTCCGCCCGGGTGCGGCTCCGGGGCTCCTGCCGTACGACACGCCGGCGCCGGGTCGGCATGCCCATGGTCGGGTTGGCGACGGTCCAGGCCGCGCCCTTGCAGATCAGTTCCTTGTAGAAGGCGCCCACGCGGCCCGTCAGGGCGCGGTCGACCGCCCGGTCGTCGGCGGTGACGAACTGGATCAGGCCCTCCCTGCGGCCGAGGGAGATGCACTGCTGGGAGTAACCGATGTCGGCGTGAGGGACCTTGGTGCCGGTGAGGCGGGCGGCGATGGCGTCGGCGGCCTGCCAGGCCATGGGGACGCCCGAGGCGCAGGACATGCGCAGGGGCTTGTCGCCCGGGCCGATCGCCATCGCCGCGTCGCCCACGGCGTACACGTCCGGGTGGGAGACCGAGCGCATCGTGGCGTCGACCACGATCCGGCCGTGGTCGGCGAGCTCCAGGGCGGTGGCCCGGGCGATCGGGTGGACGGCGAAGCCGGTGGTCCAGACGGTGACGTCGGCGGGGATCCTCCGGCCGTCGGCGGTCCGCACGCCGTCCGCCTCGACGGCGTCGACCGTGGTGTGTTCGTGGACCGTGATGCCGAGCCGGTCCACCACCTTCCGCAGGTGGGTGCGGCCCTTCTCCGAGAGCCAGTCGCCGAGGGCGCCGTGGGCGGCCAGGGCGACGTCGAGGTCCGGGCGGGCCTCGGCGATCTCGGTCGCGGCCTCCAGGCCGGTCAGGCCGCCGCCGACCACGACCACGGGCCGGCCGGCGTCCAGGGCGGCCAGGCGGTCGCGCAGGCGCAGGGCGCCGGGGCGGCTGGAGATCTCGTGGGCGTGTTCGGCGGTGCCGGGGACGCCCCCGTCGTTCCAGCCGCTGCCGAGGGCGTAGACCAGGGTGTCGTACTCCAGTTCCTCCCGCTCGGGGCCGTTCGCGGTGGCGACCGTCACCGCCTTGCGGTCCACATCCACGGCGGTGACCTTTCCGAGCTTCAGTTCCACGCCCGTGCCCGCGAACATCTCGCCGAACGGGCGGGGCCTGAGGTCCTGGCCGGCCGCGATCTGGTGCAGCCGGACCCGCTCGACGAAGTCGGGCTCGGGGTTGACGAGGGTGATGGTGACGTCCTCGTGGTGCAGCCGCCTGGCGAGGCGGCCGGCGGCGACGGCACCGGTGTAGCCGGCTCCGAGGACGACGATGCGGTGCTGCATGTCCGTGCTCCTGTCTGGGCGGGGGCCGCCGTTGTCCGGCGTGGTTTCGCCCCTTGAACCGGACAGCCGCCAGTTCCCTGACAGGATCAGGATGTGACCTGTGTCACGCCTGCTCAGAGGGTGTGGAGCGGGGCCTCCCCGTGGCCCGCGGCGGCCCACTGCTCGGTCGCGCGGACGAGCTTGTCGGGGTTGACCTGGTGGCGGACCGCGGCGATGCCCGACTCGGTGACCTCCAGGCAGGAGATCGCGACGACCCGGCCGTCCACGACCGCCACGATGGCGGGCCCGCCGTTCGCGGTCGTGGCGTAGATCGCGGGTGCCCCGCCGACGTGGGCCCGCTTGGCCGGGCTGGGCTTGAACAGGCCGCGCATGAACGTGGCGACCGCGAGCGCGCCCTCGAACGCCTTCGCCCGGGCCGGGACCTTCCCGCCGCCGTCGCCGACCGAGACGGCGTCCTGGGTGAGCAGTCGTACGAGGGGTTCGGTACGGCCGCTGGTCGCCGCGGCCAGGAACTCCTCGACGATCCTGCGGGCGGCGACCTCGTCGATCTCGGTGCGCGCCCTGCCGTCCGCGATGTGCTTCTTGGCCCGGTGGTAGATCTGCTGGCAGGCAGCCTCGGTGATCTCCAGGATCCCGGCGATCTCCCGGTGCGGGTAGGCGAAGGCCTCGCGCAGCACGTACACCGCCCGCTCGCCGGGTGACAGGCGCTCCAGCAGGACGAGGACGGCGTACGACACCGACTCGCGCTGCTCGGCGGTGTCGGCCGGGCCGAGCATCGGGTCCCCGGCGAGCAGCGGCTCGGGGAGCCACCGGCCCACGTACGTCTCGCGCCGGGCGCGCGCAGAAGTGAGCATGTTGAGGCACCAGTTGGTGAGGACCTTGGTCAGCCAGGCCTCAGGCACCTCGATCCGCGCGACGTCGGCCGCCTGCCAGCGCAGGAACGTCTCCTGCACGGCATCCTCGGCCTCGGCCGCGGAACCGAGCAGCCGGTAGGCAATGGCCTCCAGCCGGGGCCTGGCACTCTCGAACCGGTCCACGTCACTCATGATCAGGGCCATGCCCGCGATCCTAGGCGCCCCGGGGCCGCAACGGCAGCCGGGACAACGCACCCGGGCAGACTCCGAGTTGCACGCGCCGAAGCCGCCTGGAGAGGCCGGCTCCGGGCCAACGACCAGATGGGCATGCAGGAGTTCCTCTTCGTCCCGACCGGAACGAGCGCGGCCGAAGGAGGTCGCCGGAAGGAGGGCGGCGGCCGATCCGGGACTCCGCACCTGATGCACCTGCCGGTCCGAGCCGCCTGGACGGTGACACACCGCGGGCATACCGACCGCCGACGATCCCATTCGGGGTCAGTCCATCCGCCTGCCTTCACGTTGCTTCCAGGCGTGCCGAAGGCCCGCACCAGCAGGTGCGGGCCTCCGGCACGGTCACGGCTGTGCGACACCATTCTTGCGTCTGGCGCACTGCGCCATGGCACCCCACGGCCACACCACTCCAGGCATTGCCGGCCGACTCGCTCTTCCTCCGGCTCATCGCCAGGTGTTGGTGTCCACGATCTCGCCGGTCTCCACGTCGATGCGGCCCTGGAAATCACCCGCGTTGCGCGTGACCATGATCAGAAGCGGCCGCCCGTCCTGCGGGAAGGCGGTGTAGAAGCCGTGCATGTCGTGCCGCTCGTACACCAGGTCGCGCGGCGGGTTCAGCCGGAACCGCTCCGAGCCGTCGGCCCGGAAGACCACCGCGTTGTCCGACGGGGTGAAGGGCGCGCCATCGAGCGCGTGCAGCCAGGGAAGGGACCTTCGCGGTGCGTCACCCGGCGCGGCGCCGCCGTAGTTCCTCCAGCCATCCCCGTACCTGCTCATCGTCGTGCAGGTACGGCTCCTCGGGGCCCACCCGAAGATCGATCCCGTACAGGAGCCCCAGCGCCCACCAGGACAGCTCGTCCCATTCACGCGTGTCGTCGACAACCCAGCGTTGGGCCCACCGGTCAGCTGCATCCCGGCTCACACGTCCCTCGACCACGGCAGCAAAGCGTGCCTCGATCTCGTCCAGGTCTGGCTGGCCACCACCACTCATGGACCTACCGTATCCAGGACAGGGCGAACGTTGCCTGATGCAGCACTAGCCGCCCAGGCGGGCAAGTGGTGCGCAAGTGGTGCGGGGCTCTTGAAGCGGTCTAGACAACGACGAAGGCCCAGGTCTGTGACCTGGGCCTTCGTTCAAGAGCGGATGACGGGAATCGAACCCGCGCTATAAGCTTGGGAATCTATGGCGCTCAGAGTGCCGATATGGCCTCTGACCTGCAAATATTGGTTGTTGGGTGGCCCGCTGCGAGGGTGCCGCTGTACCCCTGTCGACCGCTGTTCACCCCTCCGAAGGGCACAGATGGGGCACGGGTGGAAGGCCCCTGCGAGTACTGCCGAAGGTGGCTGCGATGCGAGCGTCGGGACCGTCGTGTGGCGATGAAAGCCACGTCGGCCACGACGAGCAGGATGGCGATCGTCAGGAGATGGAGCATGCCCTCCACCACCGCGCCGATGAGTCCCAGGATGACGGCCACGAGAAGCAGGAACACAACGGCCCCGGCACATTCACACGCCGGGGCCGCCCTTCCGGGCGCTGCACGTGAGAGTGCACCGACCCATTCATCATGATATGCCCCTGCCGCTTCTCCGGCACCAGTGATGTTTCGCAGCGGTACAGGCCACCTATCGCCGTGAGAATCCTGGCAGTAGCGCGCCCGTAGCGATGCTTCCGCCCAGGGGCACGGATGGGGCCCACGCCCTACGACCGTGCGACGCGCGGTATTCCACAACGTTGGCGTCCTGGTCAGGCTCTCCCCCGTACCGGAGGTTTCCACGACTAACCTCCGCATCATGCTGCGCATCTGCGTCCACCTGCCGGTCATCGACACCGGGATCGGTACGGTGCACGTGCGGGCGCCTCTGGTCGGTGACGTACTGGCGCGCACAGCGGAGCTCCATGGGCTCCAGTCCGTCACGGTCCTCACTACGCCCGACCTGCCGCCTGAGCCGGCCCAGACGCTCGAACAGGCCATGGCTGTTCTCGGAATTTACCCGCCTGCAACCGTAGGCGTTCACCATCTGACCGAGGCGATGTGCGCCGCTGCCGACGTGCACGTGCTCGCGTACGGCACCGCCGTGCAGGACGCCGTCGGCGGGGTCCGGATCGACGTGGGTCAGGTCAGCCCGGCACCCCCGGACGGGGGCGCCCCGGACCATGGCCACCTCCTCGCCTCGGATCTCCCGGAGCTGCCTGGGCCAGCTGAGGCCTGTAGTTGGCGGGAGCGATGAGGGGGAGGGCGTCGAGGGTTTCGGCGAGCACGGTGATGTGCGCCTGGCCCACGGCGTCGTCGGCCTGGTCGAGCACGTCAGGGATCTGGTCGGCGGCGTCGGTGACCTGCTGCCATGCCGTTTGCCGACGGCCGGAGTGCCGGCCGATGGGGGCGGGTTCGGTGGGTGCGAGGCGTTCGCTGATCTTAGGGTAGGAGAGGTCGGGGCCGAGGGTGGAGCCGGAGAACCAGACCGGCTCGCCGTTGCCGTTGGTGTCGCCGGGGAGGGCGACTATGTAGCCGCGGATGTCGCCGGAGGGGAAGTGCTGGATGTCCACCAGCACGCCTGCGCTGCGGAGGATGGTGAAGAACTCCTCGGTGCCGGTGGCAGCCGCCACCGTCGTGCGGACGGTGGTGCGCAGCCTTTCCCGGGGCGTGGCGGTGTGCCCGGCGCCCTGCGCCGAACCTCGGTCACCCTGGACCCCCTCGCCGTACGGATCACCGAGGCTGCCCCGGAACTGAACACCGGACGCCGCGTCGAGGGCGACACCAAGTCGGCGGCGGGCGTCCGCACCATCCACCTGCCGGCCTTCCTCTACATTGAGGTCAAGCGGCACCTGGACTGGTTCGCGGAGAAGGAGCCCGACGGGCTGCTGTTCGTAGGGGAGAAGGGAGCGCCGTTCCGGCGCACGACCTTCGGCCGGAAGTGGGCCAAGGCCCGCGCGAAGGTCGGCCTGCCGAAGGGCTTCCGCTTCTACGACCTGCGCCACACCGGGCACACCCTCTCCACCCAGTCCGGCGCGACCCTCAAGGACACGATGGTCCGCGCCGGCCAGTCCTCGGAGAAGGCCGCGATGATCTACCAGCACTCCGGCGACGAACGTCAGCAGGAGGTCGCCGGGGGCATCGACGCCCGGGTACGCGCTGCCCGTGTCAAGGGAGCGGTGAAGAGGCAGGCGAAGGGCGCTTGACGATCGGCGGGTGAGGGGAGGGAGGCGTCTCGCCTTCCTCCCCTCACCGGCTCTCTGGGTGCCGTTGGACCCGAACAGCAGCGGCGGCGCTCGTCGATGGCCCGTCTACGGCCGTGCTGTGTCGAGAGGAAACCTGGCGCTCAGACACGCCTCCATGCGTCGAGGAAGGCTTTCCGCTCAGCCGGATCAGCTGATTTGTGGTCCGCGTGCAGGACCCGCCAGGCGGTGAGTTCGAGATCTCGGAGCCACAGCTCGCCGATGACCTGCGTCTTGAGGTCGGGGAGGTGGTCGGATTCGGCGAGCGCCTGGCCGATTACCTCTCCGGCTGCGACGCGCTGGGGCGGGGTCATCTCGTCGACAGCCGAGAGGATCTGACCGGCCAGACCGGTGCCTTCTCCGGCCAGCGAACTCAGTACGAACGTCTTGATGTTGGCGGGCAGCAGGTAGAGGGAGCCTGAGGTCCTCCACAGGTCCGACCAGAAGCGTTCTCCGGCCTCGGTGGGAGCGGGGAGCGCGGCCAGCAGTCCGAGGAGGTGAGCGGTGGCCGCGTACCCATCGGAGTGGGCGGATGCGACGACGGCGATGTCGGCGACGCGCTCCACGTCGATTCGGCCCGCTTCGAGGCGTGGGTCCAGTCCCAGTCGCTGTTCCAGCTGGTGGGAAAGGGGGGCGGATGCGTGGGAGCGGAACTCGGGAAGCATCGGCGGTCCTTGAACGTAGGAGAGCGGAGAGGCCCGTTCGGAAGCCCTGATCGTTCCCATGGCCCGCCGACTTACACGACTTCCACGGCCCCAGTTGGGGGCAGGCCTCCAGGACCGGAACCATGGGCGGCTGAACAGACCGTGTCCGGCGGTGCCGGCCCGGTGGTCCGAGGCAGGCCTCGGGCCATGCTCCTGCGGGCAGGCTCCTAACATGAGCACGTGGTTGCCAGTGACGCCCAGCAGTCCGAGGCAGGAAGGGAAGCAGTGTCCCGCGACGACGTCGAAACCGGCGGTGTGTCTTCCGCACCGACGGCCGGAGGATGCGAGGCAAGTGGTCCTCCCTCCGGATCGCACCGTGACAAGGCCGCCGAGGACTCCCACCCGGTTGCCGACCTGGTCGAGCGAGCGGCCGATCTGGTGGAGCCGATCAAGCCGAAGCTACGAGGCTGGCTTCACGCCGGAATGGTCCCCGCATCGCTGGCTGCGGGCATCGTCCTCATCTGCCTGGCTGGGACGCCGCGCGCCACCCTGGCCTGCACCGTGTACTCCGTCACCGCCTGGATGCTGTTCGGGACGAGCGCCGTCTATCACCTGGGCACGTGGGGACCACTCGGTGAGGCCGTTCTGCGTCGCCTCGACCACGCCAACATCTTCCTGATCATCGCCGGCACCTGTACCCCGCTTGCCGTGCTCCTTCTCCCCCCTGACCAGCGGTCCGTCCTGCTGTGGATCGTGTGGACGGGCGCTCTGGCCGGCATCGCCTTCCGTGTCCTGTGGGTCGGAGCTCCCCGCTGGCTGTACACCCCCTGCTACCTGGCCCTGGGCTGGGCACCGGTGCGTTACCTGCCCGACTTCCTGGACAGTGGTGGGGCGCCCGTACTCGCCTTGATCGTGACCGGCGGGCTTCTCTACAGTGCGGGCGCGGTTGTCTACGCCCTTCAGCGCCCCGACCCCTCACCCCGCTGGTTCGGCTTCCACGAGGTCTTCCACGCCCTGACCGTGGCAGCCTTCACCGCGCACTACATCGCCATCTCCTTCACCGTCTACTGAGCACGGCAATGTTCTGCCCGGGGCTGCTGTCGCCCTGGGGCGGGCGAGTTGCCGGCTGGCTTCGGGTCAGGGTGCGAGGGGCGGCGGAGGGAGAGGTAGTAGTTGCCGACGGCGGACAGGTAGCGGTGGTCAGCCGTTTCGCTGTCGGTGGTGAACTGGGGAGCGGCTTTGATCTCTTCCAGGGTCCCTGAAACCTTTACCGTCCGTGTTTCGGTGTCGATGCTGGCGACGGCCCCGGCCGGGATCAGAATGCTCTTGCCGAACACCCACACGCCGGTGTCGACGACCAGGTGTTGCATGCCGGGCTGGTCCTGCTGGCGGTCCACGTGCCCGATGATTCCGTCAGCCGCCGCAACCGTGAACCCCACCAGTGACTGCCGGGACGTGTAGCCGCTGTCCTGCGCGTACATCCACACACCGCTCACAACCCCGTCTCCTCACGCTCGGCTCGAAGGCGGCGGCCACAGCCACACTGCCGGCTGACTCGTCCATCCCCATGCCCCGGTGCTTGCCTCGCAACCGGGTCCTCAGAGGATTCCGGGCGTGCGCGCTATGCCGGTGGCCGGGCAGCGTCCCCGAGTAGGGCCGATGCCTGCTGTTCGGGTGAACCAGTCAGACAGCGCGGCCTGCACGGGCAGCAGCAGCCACCTGGCATGCGGGTCCTCGGGCAGGGTTGAGGACGGTCGGCCCCGCGGGTTTCTCGGATCTGTGCCGGCCGTGGTCACAGGCTGCGACCCCAGATGGGATGGCTTCGACGAGGCAGTGGGGGCCGACCGTAAGGCCTCAGGGGCTCGGAAAGAGCGTCAGGGAGCAGTTCTCGTGGAGAGGCCGGTCCCACGGCGTCGGAGGAGGAGAGGAGCGGTCATGCCCCCGACCGAGGAGCGAGATCCAGGCGCCCATCAGGGGCGCGCCGGCGGTGAGCAGCCGGTGGAAATGGACCTCGCGGGCACGCTCGCGGCAGCGGAGTCCGCCTCCCCTGTGGAGTCACTGGACGTCGTCGCACGGATGCTCAGGGACCGCCTGAACGCTGCTGTGGTCTCGTTCCTGATCGTCGACTTCACCGGGTCGTCAGTGGTGCGGCTCGGGGCAGCCGACAGCGTCGAGTCCGACGAGCCCCCTGAGCGCGTCACTCTGCCCGGCACCCTCTACGCGGACGCGTTGCGCACACAGCGGCCGGCCCTCCAGCGAGAGGGCAACAGCCGGGTCAGGGTCGTGGCGCCCGTCACCAACCGCGGCGACGCCATCGGCCTGCTGGAACTCTTCCTGCCGGCTTACCCCGACGACTTCGCGATGAGGCAGATCGGCGCGACCGCTCACGCCCTGGCCTACATCGTGATCGCCAATCGGTCCTTCACCGACGTCTACCAATGGGGTCGCCGTACACGGCCCCTGAACCTGGCCGCCGAGATCCAGCACCGACTCCTGCCCACCTCACTGGCGTGTGAGGCAGCCCAGTTCACGGTCGCCGGAGCGCTGGAACCGGCCACGCACGTCGGCGGTGACACCTTCGACTACGTCGTCGACCGCGACACCATGCAACTCTCCGTCACCGATGCCATGGGCCACGACGTGGAAGCCGCGCTACTCGCCACCCTCGCAGTGGGCGCCCTTCGCAGGGCCAGGCGTGCCGGCGCCGAGCTCGAAGTACAGGCCTTGGAGGCCAACCGGGCCGTCATCGACCACGGCAGGCGGGGCTTCGTCACTGGGCAGCTGCTGCGCATCAGCCTGCTCGACGGGACCACCCAGTTCGTCAACGCCGGGCATCCCTGGCCGCTCCGCCTCAGGCGGGAAAGGGTCGAGCAGATGGTTCCCGAGGTCGATCTCCCCTTCGGTATCCAGCCACGTACCGCCTATCGGGTGCAGCGGCTGGACCTGCAGCCGGGTGACCGCCTCGTGATGCTCACCGACGGCATGCTCGAGCGCCGCGCTGTGGAGGTAGATCTGCCCTCCCTGGTTGTGCGCACGGGCGATCTCCACCCCCGCGAGGCCTCCCGCGCTCTGGTCGCCGAGATTCTGCGCGCGCATGGCGGCCGTCTCCAGGACGACGCGACGGTCATGTGCCTGGATTGGCACGGTACCCACCAGGTCACACGCAGCGCTGACGCCGGGGCGGACCTGGCGGAGGCGTCCGCACCCGAATAGCACTCCTTCGACGACCGAGGCCCGCCGATCCCGACGGGCACACTCGGGTCAGGCCGAGGACGGCGGCGCGGATGATTCGGCGGCGCGGCGGTACTCGGCGTTGATGCGCTGGGCTTCCTCGAGCTGGTCTTCGAGGATGATGATGCGGCAGGCGGCCTCGATGGGGGTGCCCTGGTCGACGAGTTCCCGGGCGCGGGCGGCAATGCGCAGCTGGTAGCGGGAGTAGCGGCGGTGGCCGCCCTCGGAGCGGAGCGGGGTGATCAGGCGGGCTTCGCCGATAGCGCGGAGGAAGCCCTGGGTGGTGCCGAGCATGGCGGCGGCCCGGCCCATCGTGTAGGCGGGGTAGTCGTCGTCGTCGAGACGGCCGAACGAATCGTCTGCTGTCATTGAACCTCTCTCGTGGAACGCATGGAGGGGCCCTGGTGCCCGAAGGCACCCCGGCCCCCAAGGAACAAAAACACCAAAATTAGGCCCAGATAAAGACCCCACCCTGTGTTTCCGCCGACCCGACCGAAATGCTGCCGGGAGTGCGGGGATCGCGGTTGCTTGACCGGAGACCACCTCACTATCGATGTCCTGCGGTACCCGGGCTCAAGGCTTCCGCCCGGGCGATCCTGATGGTGCTCGGCTCCTCCGTTCTTCCCTCGGTGATCAACTGCTTACTGCTGGTACTGCGGTACTGCGTACTGCTCAGTGGCCTGACCCAGCGCCACTCTTCGGCAGCCAGCCCCGTTGCCCATCCTGCGTCTGCTCTGGCTTAGAACCCCACTGCCGAACTTCCCGGTGCGCGCGTCCGCAGCCGACGCCTTCACCGAGGTGCTGCTCACTACTTCACTGCTGGGTACTTCGAACTGCACTTACAGGTACTGCCACTGCGTTACTGCTGGTACTGCTCACGGCGGCCCCTGATCACTGCGGGCCACCCGGTCCGGTCGTCAGTCCCGTCGCCGTCCTGCAACAACCCTGGCTTCGGAACTCCACCACCGCACCGTCCTGCGCACTGCAACTGCGGGTACTGCTGCCCGGCAGTTCGTCTCTGCCAGGCCCTGCTGTCTCTCTGGGCTACGAGAGAAACCATAACCACGCCACAGCCCAATGTCTACTCCGGCCGTCATAGATTTTCGCGTGGCGGGTGAGGAGGTAATCGACCCCGAACGCACGGTCGCTCCTGTCGATGCGCAGCACAGGGAGCAGCTGGGGGCGGTCAACGGTGTGTGCCTCATCGAGGGCCAGAGCAACGGTCGAGAGCGTCGCGGCACACCGGAAACGGTGTCCTGGAGGATGGAAGAATCGTTTTGACGAACGTGACGGACGATCATTGGACGGACTCCAGCCGCGGCGCACAGGCCGGCAGTGGCAAGCGCAGAGCGGTTGGCCGTCTTCCGGTACAAGCGTGCCGAAGGCCTTCCCGTAGCCCGGCACACGCCCGTGGCCGGGTTCCCGGAGAACCCCCGGACCAGGGCACACCCCTGTACACGCGGCTTGCCGAGGAGTGGGCTGCCCGCGGCGCCACCGTGCCCGGCCTCCCCGACCCGCTGTAGCAACGTCTGGCCTCTTCCGAACACCTCAGGCGCGAGACGGAAAGCACCTTGCGCCAGCTCCACCTGGCGGGGGAGGCCCGCCCCGTGTATGGCACAGCCGAGTCGGTTCAACTGGAGACACTCACGTGAACCACGCTGCACTGGTGTGCCGGGGCTGCTTCGGCAACCTCTACGCCGTCTCCACCGACTGCGCCCCCGCCGCACCCTTGCCCACCTGGGAAGTCGACCACGACCACACCTCGGCCGACTGTCCCCTGCGCCCTCTCCTGCCGCTGGAAGGCGCGGCCGCCCACGTCCACGAGCTCCCCGACGCCGGCCACGTCCTGACCGGGCCGGCCTGACACGATCCCGGCTCGTCACCACCGGGCTCCGGCTCGCTGGCACGGTCACCTCCATGAGGCGCCGCGCGGACCCCTGCGGCATCCAGGGCCGACTGGCCCATGGCCGAACGTTTCGCCCCGAGCGTCACCCCATTGCCGGCCCGTCTGTTTGGGAGGGATCCCACCGGTCACACGGGGTTCTGCAAGACCTTCCATCGAACAGGGAGTGATCAGCTGTGTCTGGTGAGCAGAAGGCCGAGGCGAAGGGCGAGCAGGCCAAGGGCAAGCTCAAGGAGACCGCTGGCGGTCTGACGGGCAATGAGCGGATGACCGCCGAGGGCCGCGCGGAGCAGGCCAAGGGCGATGCCCGCGAGGCCAAGGAAAAGATCAAGGACACCTTCAAGCACTGACCCCTCGTGTGCACGGGGCCGGGACCGCAGGAGCGGTCCCGGCCCCGTTGCACGCCCGCGCGCAGCCGGCTCCGGTCAGGCGGCGGCGCGCTGAGGCTGGCGCAGTTGCGCCTGTCCGAAGAGGAGTGCGTAGTCGTCGGGGAGTCGCTGGAGGATGCGGGCAAGGAGGTCGGGGCCGGCGAGGCGGGTGACAGCGGCGAGTACGGCGCCGGTGTCCCAGCGGGCGATGGCCGGGCTCACGCCGGTTTGTGCGGCCAGGTCCTTGACGAAGCCCCAGCCGGTGAGCTGCTCGGTATCGGGGATCTGGGCGGTCAGGGTGAGGGCGGCTTCGACGGGCAGGCACTGGGCGAGGTCGACGCGCTCGTCACCGGTGACCTGCCGGCCGAGCGCGGCAAGCACGGTGCGGACGGCTTCTTCCGCGCGTTCGCGGGTGGGGTAGGCGCCCTCGTAGCGGACGCGTTCCAGCATCTGGTCGAACGTCATGGCGGGGCTGGGCCGGTCCGGTCGAGGCTGGTCGTACATGGTGCTGCGGTTGCCTTTCTCTTCGCAGGTTCGAGGTCTGGCCGTCGGCGCCGGTCAGGTGGGCTGGGGGTGGCCGAAGAGGAGGTCGTAGCCGGGCGGCAGCTGGATCAGGACCTCGCGCATGAGGACGTCACCCGCCGCTGCGGCCACGGTGGAGAGGACCGCGCCGATGTCCCACAGGGCTGTCTTCTCGGTGGCGCCCTCGATCCAGGCCGCGGTCGCGCGGACGAAGCGTTCGGGTGAGAGCGGTTCGGCGGCCTGCAGGGGATTCAGAAGGATCAGGGCGTACGTCTCGGGGAGCCGGGCGGCGAGCTCGGCCCGCACGGTGCCGACCAGGTGCGCGCCCAGTAGGGCCAGGACGACGCGCGCCGCCCGTTCGGCTTCCGGCAGGGTCGTGTACTCGCCGCGTTCCTGGACGTGGGCCAGGAACGCCTCCCTGCGTATCGACATCACGTCACCTCCGGGGAGGGGTGAAGGGGCGAGGGGCGCGCAGGACGGGGTGCCGGAGGGGGATCGGGTTCCCCGTCCTCCGCCGCTGGTGCCGGGCTGTTCAGCCGGAGATCTGCTTGCGGCCGGATTCGCCGCCGATGGCGATCTTGCGCGGCTTGGCGCGCTCGGCGATCGGGATCCGCAGGGTCAGGACGCCCGCGTCGTAGTCGGCTTCGATGTGCTCGGTGTCGAGGGTGTCGGCCAGCATGATCTGGCGGGAGAAGACGCCCAGGGGCCGCTCGGAGAGCTCCATCTGCACGCCGTCGGACTTCCCCGCAGGCCGGCGCTCGGCCTTGACGGTCAGCATGTTCCGCTCGACGTCGATGTCGATCGCCTCTGTGCTCACTCCGGGGAGGTCGAAGGCGATCACGTACACGTCGCCCTGACGGTAGGCGTCCATCGGCATCACCGACGGCTTCGACCACGTGCCAGACGCACCCGACAGCTGCTGGACGATCCGGTCCATCTCGCGGAACGGGTCGGTGCGCATCAACATCGCGAAACACCTCCAGTTGGTTCAGGCAGAAACTGCCAATGCGCTTCAACGTGCCTCCGTTGTAACATGTCATCGAAACGATGACAAGTAAGCAGTCATCTGGAGGATGACAAGCCAACGGAGAGTCCCATGAACGAGGCCGAACGCGAGGCCACCCCACCGCCCACCCAGGTCGCCTTCCTCGCCGCCGCGGCGGCACTGGAGACCATCGACCAGGCCCTGCGGGACGCGCAGCGACCCTCCGCAGCACCAACGACGGCCCCGATGGGGCGCGCGCCGGACCCGGGTCCACACCCGGCCCTGGCCGCGCTGTTGCTGCTGCGCGAGGTCCGCGAAGAGCTCGCCGACTGGGAGAGCGGGCTGATCGAGACCGCCCGCGGGCGGGGCGCGAGCTGGGCCGACCTCGCGGGCCCGCTCGGGGTCGCCAGCCGCCAGGCCGCAGAACGGCGCTACCTGCGGCTGCGCCCGGGAGCGGTCGGGAGTACCGGCGAGCAGCGCGTCCAGGCCACGCGCGACACGCGCGCCGCCGACCGCACGGTGACCGCCTGGGCCCGTGACCACGCGGCCGACCTGCGCCGTCTCGCCGGCCAGGTCACCGCTCTGACCGGTCTCCCCGACGGTGCCGAGGGCGCCGTCGGCGACCTGAACCTGGCCCTCGCCGACGACGACGCCGCCCGCCTCGTCCGCCCTCTGATCGACACCCGTGCCCACCTGCGACCCGAGGACACCGAGCTCGCCGAACGTATCGACGCCCTGACCCGGCACACCGACCGGCTCCGCCAGGAAACCCACGACCAGCGCAGCACCTGACCCGCCCCTCCCCCGAACCGCCGACCGGACCACGGGCTTCGGGGGCCACGCCACGAACCTGGGAGTGACTCACCATGGCCGAACGCCCTTCCCCGGAGGCCGGCGGCGACGCCATCGCCGTGGAAGTCCTGGATCACGCCGTCGCCATCAGGCCCTCGGGCGAGATCGACATCGAGACCGCCCCCGCCCTGCGGTTCGCCCTCGCCCAAGCCCTCGCCCACGCCTCACCGGCCAAGCCCGTGACGGTCGACTGCAGCCGCGTCTCCTTCTGCGACTCCTCCGCGCTCAACGCACTCCTCGCCGCCCGGCGCGCGGCACAGGAGACCGGAACCGTCGTTCGCCTGGCAGCCCCCAACCACCAGCTCCTGCGCCTCCTGGAGATGACCGGCACCCTGCCACTCTTCCCCGCGGACCACGACCCGCCGCCCGGCGACCGCTCTCCGGAGGGATGGCCGGACGGCCTGCCTCAATAGGCACACAGGTCGCGTACGGGCGCCGCCCGGGTCACCGGCGGGGACGGTCGCCTTCCGGGGCCAACCCCCTGGCGCCGACCAGGACCGAACCCCCGGGCCACCCTCGCTGAGGTGGGCTGGAGTGGGGGTGACACTGCTTCGGCGCCAGCCGGTCCGAAGTTTGGCGTGCTCGCGGAACGTCTGCTTCGCATGGCGCAGGACCCGGCCGGTGTGGCTACGGGGCCCCGGCCGGGTCCTGCTTGCGTGGGGCAACCGTCGTCGTACCCCACGTGCACTGTCACATGTGCCCGGTTGCGCGTCCTGCTGGGTGCAGCGGGTGGGTGACCCGGTGGGCAGTACGGCGGCGTCGGCGTGCGACCGAGGTGAGCGTGGTCGGCGACTTCAACGACTGGTGTCCCGGCGTGCACCCTCTTACCCTCCGCAAGGACGGCAACCGCGCGGTCACCGTTGAGCTGCCCACCGGCAGCAACCATTCCTTCCGCTACCTGGCCGCCGGCGACTACTGGTTCAACGACGACACCGCCGACGAGCAAGACGGCCCCAACAGCCGTCTCCGCACCTGATCGCGTCTGGCAAGTGCTCTCCGATGCCGGCTTCCAGAAGATCGCTACTGCCGACGAAGGTGCGCACCTGATCCGGCATGGCTGCGGCGTCATGGTCGGTTGGCTTCCGGCGGGACACGCTGCCGCGAGTAGTGGGCGAATAAGTCCGGGCAGCCGCCGTCCTGGGCGATGAAACTGAGCCCTTCTCCGCGTGCAACCTTCACGGCGAGGCCTCCCACTCGATGCGGACGCGGAGGTGACGCCCGGGTTCGTTACCAACCGGGCCGCCCCCACGAGTGTGCCGTGGTCGACGAGCTCCCGGACGGGGGCGGCCGTGCGCAGCTGGGTAGCGGGAGTAGTGGCGGAGAACGCAGGCGCGCGGAGCGGGTGATCAGACAGGCCTGGAGAGGAAGAAGGGGGCGGAACGAGGGGAGGGGCCCCGGTGCGTTCAGCACCGGGGCCCCGAAGGAACTGCTACACCATCTGCCGGCCCTAGTCCTGCGCCGGCCTACTGTCTCCGCCGACCCGTCCGAACGGGGACAGGCTGTGCGGGGATCGCGGTTGCTCGACCGGAGACCACCTCACTATCGATGTCCTGCGGTACCCGGACTCAAGACTTCCGCCCGGGCGATCCTGATGGCGCCTCAACTCCTCCGTTCTTCCCTCGGAGATCAACTGCTTACCAAACGGGAGAGACTGCGAACTGCGGGTTACTGCACTCACTGCGGTACTGCTCTACTGCGTGCTGCTGGTGGCCTGTGTCAGCGCCACTCTTCGGCAGCCAGCCCCGTTGCCCATCCTGCGTCTGCTCTGGCTTAGAACCCCACTGCCGAACTTCCCGGTGCGCGCGTCCGCAGCCGACGCCTTCACCGAGGTGCTGCTCACTACTTCACTGCTGGGTACTTCGAACTGCACTTACAGGTACTGCCACTGCGTTA
>NZ_JBSGXU010000168.1:0-17952 GCF_053610205.1 Streptomyces sp. NPDC054932
GTGCCGTTCAGTTCCTTCTCGATCAGGCCTTCCTGGATGCCGACCAGCGCGGTGGCGTGCGTCAGGTTCGGGAAGTACCCGATGCGGACCTCGGCCGCCGACAGCTTCTTGCCGTCGGTGGCCGCGACGTTGGTCTTGGCGTCTTCCTTCTTCGCCTCGGAGCCGTAGCCGCAGGCCGTGAGCAGGAGGGGGAGCGTTGCTGTGACGGCGATGGCACGCAGAGTGGTGAGCTGTCTTGCGGCAGACACGGAGGTGTCCTTTCAGGGGCTGGGTGTTCGGAGAGATACCGGGGCGAAGTCACGTGGTGCGACGGGATCGGCACGCACAGCACCCGCGCCAGGTCGTGGGTGGCGGGCCGCCGTCGCGGGCCGAGAGGCGGAAACGGGGTGGCGGATGTCGCGGAGGGTGGTTGCGGGCCGCGCTCGAAGGCGAAACGGGGCGGCAAGGCCGGCCGGGAGGGCCCTCCCGGCCGACGGGGAGCGGGTGGCGGAGCGCACGGCTGTGCTCTGCGCGCGGAGCCGGCCCCGAGGGCTGGGCGTCAGGCGGGCTGACAGGTGGCGCTGGACGTACGGGCCAGGTCGATGTGCCGACGGGAAGTGAGAAGGGGCAGCGAAGGGTCTGCGCAGTGCACTGTTCGCATGGCCACCTCACCGAATTCCTAGTTTTCCTACCTGGCTGGTAGGCATATTGACAGACGGCGCCATCCGCCCCAAGGGGTTGTCCATATTGCGGACGAAAACATCTCGCCAACTGAGAACATGCAGGTGGCGGCGGGGTGGGTCAGGGATTGGTCCAGGCGTCGGGAGCGTGGGCCAGCGCCGATACGGCGGCGGGCAGGTCCGACGACGCGACGTCGGCGAGGCTCACCCCGTCGAGGATCTCGCGCACGTTGGACCGCAGCGCGATCCACAGGGGGAGCAGCGACTGGGCGGGCCCGGTGTAGGAGAGGTCCGGGGGGCGGACCCCCCGTACCGATACGAGCGGTCCGTCGACGACGCGGATGACGTCGGCGATGCTGATGGCCTCGGCGGGCTTGGCCAGCCGGTAGCCGCCGTTGCCGCCGCGCTGGCTGAGTACGAGACCGCCTCGGCGCATGTCGTTCAGGATGCCCTCGAGGAACTTGTGCGGGATGTCCTGGGCGTCGGCGATGGCTTCGGCCTTCAGTGGTCCGTCGTCCTGCGACGCGGCGAGCTGCAGTGCGGCCCGTACCGCGTAGTCCGCCCTGGCTGAGATCCGCATGTACGCATTATCCCGTACGTCTTCGGTCCGCGTTCCGTGTACCCCGCATCAGTGGAAGGCCGCCGCCACCGGGCGGTGGGAGCCGTTGAGGTAGTGCTCGCCGATGGACCGCAGCCGGTGCGCGAGGGGGCGGTGGGCCGTCAGGACGCGTGCGTTGCGCCAGAAGCGGTCCAGGCCGGGCGCGTCCGCCAGTTCCAGTACGCGGGTGGTGATGTGCAGGGCGGCCTTCGACGTCACGGTCTCGGCCGTCGCGACCAGGGCGGCGACCCCCGCGGGTTCTTCGGCGTCGAGGTGCGTGCCCGCCTCCAGGGCCTGCGCCAGCACCTCCGTCGCCCGGTCGACCACGGCGGTGGCCGTGTGGGCGGCAGAGGCGAGCTCCCCGTAGGTCAGCAGGAGGTCCGGGTCCTCACCGGGCAGCCGGTACGCACGGCCGCCCCGGCTGAGGTCGCGCGCTTCGCCGAGAGCGCCCTCCACGATGCCGAGGCCGACGTGGCACAGGGCGAGGCGGAGCGCCGGCTCGGCGAGCGCGGTGAAGGGCGCGGTCGACTCCTCGTCGTGCGGGCGGCGGCCGAGCACCTGCTCGGGCGTGACGGTGACCCGGTCGAGGACGACCTCGCCCGCGCCGGCGACGCGCTGCCCGAGGCGGTCGTGGGCGGTTTCGATGGACACGCCCCGCGCGCGGGGCGGGATCCGTACGACCAGGACGTCACCGGTCACGGCGCAGACGGCGTCCACCACGATCTGGTCGGCGACGGCCACCGCCGTGGCCACGGACCGGCGCCCGTTCAGCACGTAGCCGGTGTTGCGCGGCCTCAGCGTGAGGTCCGGTCCATCGGCGTCGTCGTGGGGGGCGGGAGTGCGGACCGCGCCGGTCCACAGCCACTGCTCGCGCACCGACGCCTCCTCCAGGGCGGTCGCGTGGTGGTGACTCGCGTAGAAGCGTCCGCTCCACGTGTGCACGTAGTGGCGGGCGAGTACGTCACCGACGGAGCTGTCCGCCGCCGCGATCTCCCGGATGACGGCGCATCCGGTACGCCAGTCGGCCCCGCGGCCCGGCCCGGGCGGGGTGAGGGCCGCGAGCAGCCCGGCCTCGCGCAGCCGGGTCCTCTCGTCGACCGGCGGCCGGCCGGCCTGGTCGCGGGCGATGGCGTCCGCGGCGAGGTCGTCCGCCACATCGCGGGCGGTACGCAGGAGCGCACGACGTTTGTCGGCGGACGGGGCGGCGGACGGGGCGGCGGTCGTGGGCGCTGTCGTCGGCACGGGCGTCACCGACAGGCCGGGGTGCCGTGGCGTGGCGCGAGGGCTGGGCGAACAGCGGGGCCATGCGGGATGGCGGTCGTCATGTGGGCTGCTCCGGAGCGTTGTTGGGGCCCGGCCGGTTGCCGGGAGGTGGTGCGGGTGGTGCATGAGGGGGGTGGGGCGCGGAGGGGACGGCGGGCGGCTGTGGCCGGACGGGGCCGAACACGGGGTGTTCCGCCGCAACCCGGTGAAAATATCCCCACCTTTCCCATCGGATTAATAGGAATACTTCCGCAAGGAGGCCCGTCACAGCAAGACCGTGGCCGAATGGTGGACAGATCCGTCTTGGACGGAGAGATGTGCTGGACCCGGCACTGCCGGCGGTCGACCGGGCCGGCGCGCCTTCCGACTCGCCCGGACGGTCCCGGGCGCGACAGCATGGAGGGAGACGGTCGGCAGGATGCCCCGGGAGGAGGCGATACACACAGTGACCTCATATCGCTTTACGTTCTGCGGGGCGCAGCTGGCCGCTGTCTACGTGGTCGCCGACCAGGGCCGGGAGCTCCATCTGGCCGAACTGACCGGAAACCGCGGAGTCCTCTACGGACTGCCCGCGATCCTGGCCGTGGACGGCCATTCGCCCGCCGCCAACGCCTTCCGCTCGGGCAGCCCGCTGTGGCTGACCCCCAAGGAACTCGCCACGTTCATCGAGGACGACCCCCACCACTTCCCCACCCGGGTACGGGGCGGCGACCCGAACTCGCCGGCCAGGATCTCGCTGGGCGCACTGCCACTGGGGCACGGCGACCAGGAGCTCGGGTGCCTGATCGTCGCCGGGGAGGCCGGTGAGGGCTTCAGCGCCGACGACCGCAGCCTGCTGGAGCTCTACGCCGATCAGGTGGCCGCAGGACTCGTGTCGGTCGCCGCCCGTTTCTCCGGACGCAAGGCCCCACAGGCCCATCTGGGCCAGTCCCTGGTCCCTCACCAGGGCGGCGCGTTCATCCTGGAACTGAGCACCGGCCACATGGAGGCGCACGCGCACGCGCTGGAACTGCTCGGTCTGCCTCCGGAGCAGTTCGACGGGCAGGTCGAGACCGTGCTCGCCTGCGCAGTCCCCGACGACATGCCAGCGCTGATGGCGATCGTGGAGCCGGACCGGTTGGCGGCCGCCGGACAGCAGCTGGCGTTCCGCATCCGCCGCCCGAACGGCGAGCTGCGCTGGCTCGGACTGCGTTGCCGGGTGGAGGTGGACTCCGACGGCACGCCGCAGCGTGTCCTGGGCGTGGTGGCCGACGCCACCTACCTGCGGCCCAGTGCCGACGAGGTCTCCCTCGTGCAGCGGCTGTCGGCCACGCTGGCGGGAGCGGCGACCGTCCGCGAGGTCAGCAGGCTGGCGGTCGCCGCCCTGCGCGAGCCCCTCGGCGCCTCCCGGGTCGCCGTCGGTGAGCTGGAGCCCGAGCGGCTCATCGTCACCGCCCTCGACCCGCCGGAGGCCGATGCGTGGCCCGGGGTCTGGCGTTCGGAATGGCGGTCCGAGTGGCCCGACGCGCCCCTCAGCGACCTCCCCACCCTCCAGAGCGCGCTGCGCGGAGGGCACATGAGCCTGTGGCCGCCGGGCGCAGTCCTCGAACCCGGGCTGCTGGGCGTCGGGCCCGGCGGTCTCGCGGTGCTGCCGCTGCCCGCAGAAGGCAGGATCGTCGGGGTGTGTCTGGTGGGGTGGGACGACGAGCACCGGTTCGGACCGGAGGAGCGGTCGCTGCTGACCGCGACCGCGGGACTGGTGGGGCAGGCCCTGATGCGCGCCCACGCACTGGACGCGGGCCACGAACTCGCCACCATGCTCCAGCGCAGCCTGCTGCCCCGTAAGCTCCCGGAGCTGCCGGGCGGGGTCGCCGTCGCCCGCTACCTGCCCGCGACGGCCGGGCTCGAGGTCGGCGGAGACTGGTACGACGTCATTCCGCTCCGTGACGGGCACGTGGCGTTCGTCATCGGGGACGTACAGGGGCACAGCGCGGGGGCCGCCACCATCATGGGCCAGATGCGTACGGCGGTCAGGGCCTACGCGGTGGAGGGCCACCCGCCCGATGTGGTGGTCGCGCGGGCCAACCGTCTGCTCGTCGGCATGGAGACCGATCTGTTCGCCACCTGCGGCTACGTGGACCTCGACATGGAAGAGGGCATCGCGAGGGTCGTCCGGGCCGGTCATCTGCAGCCGATCCTGCGCCATCCCGACGGCGTCGCCGAGGAGATGGTGGTGGAGGGCGGGCCCCCGCTGGGGGTGCTCGCGGAAGCCGAGTTCCCCATCACCGAGGTGGGTCTGGTCCCCGGCACGCTGCTCGTCCTGCTGACGGACGGCCTGGTCGAGTCCGCCCGGCTGCCGCTGGAGGAGGGCATGCGGCGGGTGTGCGATGCGGTCGCCGCGTCCGACCCGGTCGATGCCAATGCGGTCGCCGACGAGCTGGTCGCCGGGGTGGGGCGTCGCGACGACGACGTGGCGCTGCTGCTGCTGCGCTACGACGGCCTGGGCGGCCGGCCGCTGCGGAGCCACTGGACGGTGTGGCGGCTGCCCAACGCGGTCCTGCACGCGCGCCGCTTCACCGCGCGCACCCTGCGGTCCTGGGGAGTGGTGGAGGAGATCGACGCGGCCCTGCTGGTCGTGTCCGAGCTGGTCACCAATGCCATCGCGCACACACAGGGCGAGGTGGGGATGGACCTGACCCTGTCGGCGGACCGGCTGCGGATCGCCGTGAACGACGCGTCGCCGCGCAGCCCCGTCAAACCCCTGTGGGTGAGCTGGGAGTCGACCGGCGGTCGCGGGCTGCTCATCGTCGAGGCGACGACGACGGCCTGGGGCTCGGTGCCGCTCAGCGGCGGCAAACAGGTGTGGGCCGAGATCCCCTGCCGCCGCGCGAGCGGCTGACGCACGGGCGCTGCCGACGATCATCCGACGGGACGGGCCACCGGGCGTCGCTCACGCGGGCATCTGGGCACCCGGGGAACGGCGCGGACGGCGCGAACGGCGCGATCGTCCACGGCCCGTGCCGCTCAAGTCTGGGGGTATCCTCCGACGGCCCGGCGGTGGGCCACGTGCCCGCCCAGCGCGCCGGTGAGCGCGACGGCGGCCAGCCCGCCGAGGGACCACAGCCGGCCCTTCGCCGAGCGGCCGCGGAGCCGAGAGTTCAGGGACACGGCGTAGCAGGCCACCGCGGCCGCGTTGGAGGCCGCGTGGGCCAGACCGACCCGGGCCTGTTCGGGAGGCAGGTCCGCCCAGTCGACCCAACCCGCCACCGCCGCCGGGGCGATCCCGGCCAGTCCGACGGCGGTGAGGGTCTTGCTCGCACGCTGCGTCCCGGGCACGACGTCCAGCACGGCGGCCGAGAACCAGCATCCGATGGGTACCTGCACCAGCACGGGATGCAGGGGGTGCCCGAGCGGCCGGCCATGCAGCAGATCACGCATCCCGCCCAGGGGGAGTGCGCGGATGCCCCGCTGGAGCACCCTGATCGCCGGATCGGCCACCGTGGTCCGCTCGAGCCGGTCCAGCGCCGTCAGCCACCGGGAGGGGTCGGAGGTGTGTGAGTTCATACTCGACGCCTACCCGGTGCCACGCCGCGATCCCGTCCTGGCCCCGACTGCACCCGAACGACCCGCATCCGGTCAGGGGCCGGTGGGGAACCGGCCCGGATTCGTCCGGTGCGTGGGCGGATGCACGGTCGTTCGCCGGGTAGGCGCGCCATGACAACGGCGTGCGCACCGCAAAGGGGGAGACTCCGCATGAGCATGGTGGAGCGTCAGGCCCACGGCTCCGACGCCTCCGCGAGCGCGCACCGGGCCGCCCAGGCCGACGTCGAGACGCAGCCGAAGGAGAGGACGACCGCCATGATGGAACAGGCAGCCGAGAAGACCGCCCTGGTCGCCGACCGGATCCGCGTGCAGACCCTGCATGCCGCGCAGCTGGTGAAGGACACGACGCCCGAACCCGTTCTCCACAAGGCCGGCCAGGTCGCGACGGTGGCACGCGCCAACCGCAAGCCGCTGCTCGTGGGGGGCGCCGGCCTGGCCCTCCTGCTGCTGGTGAGGCGCGGCCGCGGACGCCGATGAAAGGACCTGATCCGGCACGAAGTTCCGGGCCCTGCCGAGCAGTTCCTGCTCGGCTCCGCCGAAGGAACCCACCGGCCCTCCTTCATGGGCCGCTCCCGTCCCGGCCCCGGCATCCGGTACCACCGGGCGCCCACCCGGTGAGCATCGGGCCGGGCCGCTCTCCGCAAGGAAGTCGAGCCAGCCGGGGGTCAGTCTGGTCGTGACGCGGTGTGTCTGCGCCACCCGTGCGGATGGATTCCCTTCAATGGGCAGCCTCCTACGGAAACGGGAACCGTATGACCTCCGCCCTGGACCAGTCACCGGCACACGCACGCGCAACGGGCCAGTACACCCGCCGGACCCTCCTCACGGGTGGGTTCGCCCTGGCCCTCGGAGCGGCACTTCCCCTGGCCGCGGCCGGGCGCGCGTCCGCCGCCGGGCCGAACATCATCGGCTGTGCCACCTGGGGCGCGCGGGCCGCGTCCGAGCCGGTCGTCGTCCTCGCCAACCGCCCGGAGCGGATCATCGTCCACCACACGGCGACGGCGAACGTGACGGACTATTCGCAGCAGCGGGCCTTCGCCCTGGCCCGCGCGATCCAGACGTACCACATGGACGCGCAGGGCTGGATCGACACCGGTCAGCACTTCACCGTCAGCCGCGGGGCCTTCGTGATGGAGGGCCGGCACAGCAGCCTCGCGGAGCTGCGCGCCGGCACCCGCCAGGTGCGCGCGGCGCACTGCATCGGGCAGAACACGGTGGCGATCGGCATCGAGAACGAGGGCACGTACACGTCGGAGACCCCGCCGGCGGCGCAGTACGCGGCGCTGGCCGATCTGTGCGCCCACATCTGCGACCAGTACGGTCTGCCCGCGTCGGAGATCTACGGCCACCGCGACTTCAACGCCACCGCGTGCCCGGGCGACCGCCTGTACGCCCTGCTCCCGACGCTCCGCAAGGACGTCGCCCTCCGCCTCGGCACGCCGTTGTCGGACGAGGATCCCGGGCCGGACGAGGTGCCGGACCCGCTGTGGGACCTGGTCCACCGGGCCACCACCGATCCGGAGAACGTCCCGGAGTACCTTCCGGCAGGCCTCCTGCCCTGACCGGTCCGAAGTCCGGCCCCCTCAGCTCAGGTTGGCCAGGAGGGCGCAGGCGAACACGGCCGTCACCCAGGTCCACAGGAGGG
Source organism: Streptomyces sp. NPDC054932 (assembly GCF_053610205.1). Taxonomy (NCBI): domain Bacteria; kingdom Bacillati; phylum Actinomycetota; class Actinomycetes; order Kitasatosporales; family Streptomycetaceae; genus Streptomyces; species Streptomyces sp. NPDC054932. Next base: position 7,748 of record NZ_JBSGXU010000168.1, read on the forward strand.
AGAGGGCGACGTGTCCGGCGGTACGGAAGCGGTCCCCGCGCCACAGGGCAGGTGAGAAGTACAGGAACTGGAAGCCCCAGCGGATGCCCCAGAACAGGGTCTGACCCGCCAGCAGAGCCGTACCGAGCGAGGTACGGGCCAGGAGCACGGGCGCGTAGCACAGCGGCAGCAGACCGAACAGGACACAGGTCAGGCCGATGAAGAAGAGGTGCGCGTACGAGACCTGGCGGGTCAGCAGGCTGGTGGCGGCGAGGTCCGTGGGCCAGCCGACCAGGCGGGGCAGGACGATGTGGAAGGCGCCCATGGCGGTCAGGGCGAGCCCTACGAGCCGTAGTTGGGCCTCCAGGGTGAGCAGGTCGTTCACTCGGGGCTCCGCTGGAAGGCGAAGGCCGTGACAAGGGTGGCGATCTTCGTTTCGGCGACGGCGCGCAGGCCGGCGGAGTGGGCGAGGCGGAGCCATTCGCGGCGCGGCATGAAGTGCCAGGCCCCGGGGCCGAAGGCGGCCGTGTTGGCGCCGTCGCGCAGGTGCTCCACCAGGACGAGCGTGCCACCGGGGCGCAGGGTGCGGGTGATCTCTGCGAACAGCGCCTCCCGGTCGGCCGCGAGGCGCAGTTCGTGGGCGGCGAAGACCGCGAACACGGTGTGCTGGGAGCCGGTCGCCACGGGGAGCCGGGAGGAGCTGCCGGGCAGTGTTCCGGGACGCGGGGGCACCCGGCGCCGGGCACGCCGGATGGATCCTTCCGTGGTGACGGCCGGGTCGTAGAGGTCGACGACGGTCTGTGTGGTGCGGGGGTGACGGTCGCTCAGGAGCCGGCTGGTCTCGTCCAGGCCGGTCGCTATGACCAGGTGGTCGCCGGGGCCGTCCGGCAGCAGATCGGACAGCCAGTCCAGGGAGTAGAGCCCGGAGCGGTCGTACACCCACCAGCTCGCGGCGGTGCTGCCGATGAGCAGGGCGGCGGCCGTCAGCGCGCCGGTGCGGGCCAGGGTGGCCGGGACGCGGGGAAGGCGCGGCGCCAGGGCGAGACCGGCGGCCATCGCGGAGAGCCCGCCCGCGTACAGGGGCCAGTTGTAGCCGATCACCTCGCGGACCCCGGAGGGGCGCGGTGCTTCCGGGGCGGTGGGCGCGCTCACAGGGCCGCCCCGTCCAGGGCCCGTCGGTAGCCGCGCTCCCAGCCGTACTGGAGGTCGCTGACGTGGAAGGCGTTGGCGAGGACGGGCTCGGCTCCGGCGAACGGCCCGGATGCGAAGAACGTCAGGGTGGGAACCTCGACGGCGACCGGGACCGGATCCCACTGCGTGCGGGTGGCCTTGACCACGATCACCGACCGGGTCTGCGGCTCGTACTCGAACGTGTAAGGGAGGGGGCCGGCGTAGCGGCGGGCGTCCTTGGCGCTGGCGAAGGGGCTGTTCTCGGGAAGCGGGGCGGGGGTGTTCGCCAGGTCGGCGCGGACGTGGAGATCGGCCCGGCCGTCGGCGCTGATCACCTTGAACTCGAGGGTCCGGTCCACCGTCCGGGTGCCGATCCGGGCGAGGTGGTAGTTGTAGCGGGAGAAGAGGTTTCCGCCGTGGACCATCATCCGGTGGTCGGTGTCGCTGCGCAGGATGCGCAGGCCGCGCATGGTGCGGCCGCCGGGGGTGGAGAAGCGCGTGAAGATCCGGTAGCCGGTGAGGATGAAGTCCCGGCCGAGGGCTGGGGGAAGGAACGACGGGCGCAGCGCCCGTGTGTCGACGACCGCGGCCGCGACGAAGCCGTGCTCGACGCCCTCCGGGTCGCGGTAGGTGTCGAGGGTGAGCCCGGGCGGGATCAGGGGGGTGAGCAGCCGGGGAGGCAGCGCGTAGGTGAGTACGAGGGAATGCGCGAACGACGTCTGCATCGGCAGAGGGTGGCGTTGCAGAAGGTGCCTCATGAGTCGATCGTTCCTTTGGGCGGGCGCGCCCGATGGTGGGGGCGGGCCGGGCATCGGCGTACGCGGGAGGTCCCGCGCATGCCTGGGTCACGTCGGGGCAGGGCGGGGCAGGTGGGGGCAGGTCGGTCAGGGCCGTCCGGGGCCGTCAGGCGGGTTCGTTCCCCTCGGCCTTGCGCCACTTGGTGTGACGCAGCACGACCTGCTCGGGGCAGACGGCGCTGAGGAAACGTCCGATGTGCATGGCCAGCCGCTCCTCGGCCAGCGCGTACAGGATGCGGTTGCCGTCCCGCCGCTCGGTGACGAGTCCTGCCCCCTTGAGCACTCCCAGGTGCCGGGAGATGGACGGCGCGCTGATCGCGAACCGGCTCGCGATCTCCCCGGCCGCGAGCTCACCGTCCCTCAGGTCCTCGAGGATCTGACGTCTCGTCGGGTCGGCCAGTGCACGGAACGCACCTGCCTCGTCCTCATGTGCTGTGCTCATGCCAGGGAAGTTAGCACATTAGCTAAATACGAAAGAAGAGGGTGCTGAGCCCCGCCCGGCGCCCCAGCTCGCGCGACATCAGGGGCGATCAGGGGTATACGGCTCGAAATTCGTCTGATCCTCCAAGATCGACGAGAATCCGGATGGGCCGCTCGGCCCGGGGCAGCCGCAGGATGTCGGTCAATTCCTCGGTCCGCCCCGTGGGCCGCATTCCCGTCCGGAGGTGCGCGGTGCCCGCCACGGCTCTGTCCTCGCCCCCGCTGCCGGTCGCCCTGATGGCTTTGCCGGGCGTCTACCGGCCGCAGGCGGACACCCTTCTCCTCGCGGAGGCGCTGGCCCAGGAGGATCTCGGGCCGCGGACCGACGCGCTGGAGATCGGCACGGGCACCGGTGCGCTGGCACTGCACGCCGCCGGCAGGGGAGCCCGCGTCACGGCGGTCGATGTGTCCTGGCCCGCCGTGGTCACGGCGCGGCTGAACGCGTTGCGCCGACGGCTGCCCCTGCGCGTCCTGCACGGCGACTTTGCGGCGCGCACCACGGGGTGTCGTTTCGACCTGGTGGTCGCCAATCCGCCGTACGTCCCCGCCCCGGGGGCCCGGCTGCCGCCGCGCGGGCCGGAGCGGGCCTGGGACGCCGGCCCCGACGGGCGCGGGGTCATCGACCGGATCTGCGGCGGCGTCCCCGCCCTGCTGCGTCCTGGGGGTGTGCTGCTCATGGTGCACTCGGCGATGTGCGGGGTCGGCGAGACCCTCGACCGCCTGACCGGCATGGGGCTGGGCGCGGAGGTCACGGCCAGTGCCTCGGTGCCGTGGGGCCCCGTACTGCGTTCGCGACGGGCCTGGCTGGAGCAGCGGGGTCTGGCGGCAGAAACCGACGAGTGGGAAGAGCTGGTGATCATCCGTGCCCAGTCCCTCTGACGGTTCCCCGGCCCCCGTCCGGGCCTCCGTACACGCCCCGGCCCGCCGGGTGTCGGTGGACCCGCAGGGCCCGGTCCTGGTCGAGGGTCCGGTCGAGATCGTCCTGGACGACGGGACGGTCGCCCGCTCGGACCGTTTCATCGTCGCGGTGTGCACCTGCCGCCGCAGCCGCACACACCCCTGGTGCGACACCAGCCACCGCTGTCGTGAGCGGGGCGGCTCGCCTCCCGAGGACAGGAACCCGCGATGACCCCTCCCGGCCCGAGCGCCACGACGACCGCTGCCGGCCCCTGCCTGGTCGAAGGGCGGGGCGAGCTGTCCCGTGCCGTGACGCAGGCCCTGCGGTCCGGCGGCCCGCCGGTGTACGCCACGAGGTCCGTGCTGAAGGCGGATCCGTGGGGTGAGGACCTCCAGCTCGCCCTCTACCTGCTGTACGAGCTGCACTACCGCGGCTTCGACGGCGTGGACGACGAGCGCGAATGGGACCCGGAGCTGCTGCGGCTGCGCCAGTCGATGGAGACCCGTGTCCTGCACGCCCTGCGCACCGAGCTGCCCGACGCGCCCCGGACGATCGAGGAAGCCTTCGCCCCGCTCCTCGTCGAGCCCGTGGACCTTTCCGGCAGTCTCAGCCACCACCTGGAAACCGGGGGCGAGCTATGGCAGTTGCGCGAATACGCGGCCCTGCGCTCCCTCTACCACCTCAAGGAGGCGGACCCGCACGCCTGGGTCATCCCGCGGCTCACCGGACGGGCCAAGGCCGCCATGGTCGCCGTCGAGTACGACGAGTTCGGCGCCGGCCGCGCCGACCGCATCCACGCACAGCTCTTCGCGGACCTCATGGCCGACCTGGGCCTGGATTCCGCCTACGGCGGTTACCTGGACCGTGCGCCGGCGCCGCTGCTCGCGACGGTGAACCTGATGTCCCTCTTCGGGCTCCACCGCGCCCTGCGCGGCGCGCTCGTCGGCCACTTCGCGTGCGTCGAGGTCACCTCGTCGCCCGGGTCCAGGCGCCTGGCCAAGGCCATGCGACGCTGCGGAGCGGGACGTGCGGCCGAGCACTTCTACACGGAGCACGTCGAAGCCGACGCCGTCCACGAACAGGTGGTGCGCCACGAGGTGATCGGAGGTCTGCTGGCCGACGAGCCGGCCCTGGAGGCGGACATCGCGTTCGGATGCGCGGCGACCGTCCTGCTGGAGGACCGCCTCGCCGTCCACCTCCGCGAGGCCTGGGACCAGGGGCGCAGTGCTTTGCGTACGCCCCTGCCCGGGCCGTGAGGCCTGAGGGTCGGGGCTGCGTGCCCGGCAGTGCGGAGCACCGGTCAGTCGCCGCCTCCGCCACCCCCGCCGCAGCCTCCACCGCCGCCGCAGGACGAGCCGCCTCCGCAGCCGCCCCCGCCGCCGTCGCCCCACGAGCCCCTGCGCCGCCGCTTGCGGGACGATCCGCCGCGTCCTCCCGACGCGGCCACGATCAGCACGATGAGGACCAACCCCAGGATCGCCAGGAATTCCATGTCCCCTGCCCCCGTTCCCCGTTGCTCGTTCTCCGTTCGAGTCCGTGCCAGGGGGATCCCCCGTCCGGTCGCCGGACCAACCCGACTTGAGGAACTCCAGAGCTTCGGGGCGGGCCGTCTTCTCAAGGCCTTGCGCACGCGAGGACGATGGGGGGAACGCCGCCGCGAAGGAGAAGCACATGAGGGCACATGCCGTGCGCACCCTGCTCGTTGCCGGGACGGTCGTACTGGCCGCACTCGGCTCTCCCACGGCGGCGCAGGCGCTGCCGTCCTGCCCGAGCAACGCCATCTGTCTGTGGCGCTTCCAGGACGGGACCGGTGACGTGTACGTGTGGCGCGGCGGCTATGTGGACCTGCCCGCCGAATTCGTGGACCACGTCGGATCGTTCCGGGCCAACAGGACGGGTGCCTTCATCGACTGGGCGACCGGCAAGGAGTGCCGTCCGGTCCGGGTCGGCGACTACGCCTCCAACTATCAGGGCCGGTTCGGCGGCAAGATGGACGCGGTCGGCAACAACTGCTGACCGTCGGCGCGTCCGGTCGGCACGCCCCCCGGCAGGGCGGTCCCGCCGCCCCGCCGGAGGGCGTCCCTCAGCGGCGGCGTGCGCAGGTCCAGGCCCCCATGCCCTGGATCCTGGCGAGTCTCCTCGCCGTGGCGATCTGCTCCGCCTTCGTGGCGAGGTCGGCGCGCGGTGCGTACCGGCGGCCTCCCGCCGCGTTCCAGCTCGACCGGGTGAACTGCAATCCGCCGTAATGACCGTTACCGGTGTTCGCCCGCCAGTTCCCGCCGGATTCGCACCGGGCGATGGCGTCCCAGTCGGGCTTCGGTTTGGAGTGGACCGCAGCGGCGTGGGCCCCGGAGACGTCCAGTAGGGCCACGGTCAACAACACTGCCGATGCCAGTAGTTGGCCGATCCTGCTCCGGCTTTGCCGGTCCTTCGGGTGGTGCGACATCAGTCCTCCTTCGCTGTTGGGGGCGGACCTGCCACGAACAGCGGGCGGGCCCGCGTACGACCCTCTTCGGGCCGTGGCCACAGCAGAGCACGGACCGACGTGCTTCCAGCGGCACTTGCGGTCGGTGAAGGGCCGACGCCACCCGAACGGACGCTCTACAGACCCTCGTGAGGCGGTCACAGCACGGGAACGACCCTGTCCCGAACCCGCCTGCCCGGTCCCGAACGCGTCGCCCGCGCGTGCGGCGCGCGCCGAGCCACCGGCTCCGGACACCCCGGGCGCCCCTCGGGGCCCTGGTGCGAGCGCTACCGGGGCGCTGCGGACTGTGCGCCGCCATCCGCGACCCGGCGCCTGACCTGGTCCTCCTGGGCGAGGCGCCGCAGCAGCTCGAACACCGGGGCGCAGATCGCGAGGACGACGACCGCCCGCTCGGCCAGCGCCACCGGGTCGTCGATGCCGACCGCGCGCTCCAGGTCCAGCCGGGCCACCGACTCGGCCAGCCTCGCGTAGGCGGCGAGCTCCCCCGGGGCGTACTGCGCGTCCAGCCTCCGCAGCTCCTTCAGCGCCGCCGTCAGCCCCTGCACGTGCGGTGATGTCCCGGGCGTCTGCCAGTCCAGGGCCGCGAGCAGCTCCGCCACCTCGGCCCCGGCCGTCGCGTCGGCCTCGGCCTCCTCCCCGGGATCTGCGGGGTTCTGGGCCGCCACCGGCACGGGGAGGGCGTAGCTGACCGCTCCGAGGGCGCCCGCGGAGGTGTGGGCCTGGTCGACGGCCCCGAGGACGTCGCGGGTGGCGGCGATGGACAGGCCGCCGAGCGTGGTCAGCGCCTTGATCAGCCGCAGTCGCTGTGCGTGCTCCTCGCCGTACTCGGCCAGGGTCGCGGCGGTCGCCCGCCCCGCGGGCAGCAGGCCCTGCCGCAGGAAGTACTTGATGCTGGCGACCGGCACGCCGGTCCGCCGGCTGAGCTCCGAGATCTTCATGCGGTTTCCCTGCTGGTCGTGCGGCCCGGTGCCCGGCATCGGCGATTGGACACCACAACAAGATACTGCCACTATCCAGTAGCTGGATACTTTCAGTATCCAGCTCAGGAACGCAGCCGCCGCACCGGAGAATCGATGCCTCAGCCCACGCCGCCCCCTTCCGTGCTCCGCCGACCCCAGCTGTGGATCGGGACGGGACTCATCGCCGCAGTGGTCTCGATGCTGTTCGCCCTGCTCTACGTCGGCGGCAACGTCAACCCCAGGGGCAACCTGCGCGACCTGCCCGTGGCCGTGGTCAACGCCGACCGCGGCGCCGATGCGGGCGGCCGCCGCGTCAACCTGGGCGAGCAGGTCGTCGCCGGGATCCAGAAGGCCGCCAAGGACGACAAGAGCATCGACTGGCAGGTCGTGAGCCGCGAGGAGGCCGACAAGCGGCTGGGCAAGGGCAAGATCTTCGGCGCCCTCGTCATTCCCGATGACTTCTCCGCCACGGTGACCGGGCTCAGCGCCCCGCCGACCGCGCCCCAGGGCAAGGCCACCCCGCCGACCCTGACCGTGCTGACCAACCAGGCCGCCGGCAGCATCGGCTCCTCCATGGCCTCCCAGGCCGCCCAGAAGGCCGCCCACGCCGCGTCCGCCCAGCTCGGCCAGGAACTCCTCAAGCAGGCCGGATCCCAGAAGACCCCGCTCCCGACGGCGGCCCAGCTCAAGCTGGCCGACCCGGTGACCGTGACCGTCGCCGACGGGCACCCCGTCGGGTCCCGCAGCGCCATGGGCCTGAGCGCCTTCTACTACGCGCTGGTCCTGGTCGTCTGCGGCATGCTGGGCGCCAACGTGGTCAACTCCCAGGTCGACACCGCGCTCGGCTACCTGCACACCGATTTCGGGCCCTTCCGCAAGCGCGAACCCGTCCAGCACACCAGCCGTGTCCGTACCCTGGCCATCGGCATGGCGCTCATGCTCGGCCTGTCCGTGGTCATGGGCACCCTGGTCGAGGTCGCCACGGTCGGCATCCTCGACATGGACGCCTCCCACCTCGGCCTGCTGTGGCTCTATTCGGTCGCCACGATCGCGGTCGTCGGCATCGGCAGCCTGGCCCTGTTCGCCGCCTTCGGCACTCCCGGCATGCTGCTGGCCACCATCGTCTTCGTCGCGATGGCCGTCCCCTCCTCCGGTGCCACCGTGCCCGTCCAGGCGCTGCCCGGGTTCTTCCGCGCCCTCGCCGAGTTCGAGCCGCTGCGCCAGATCACCGAGGGTCTCCGCTCCCTGCTCTACTACGGGGCCCAGGGCGACGCGGGCCTGGCCCGGGCGTGGGCCGCGATGGGCGTCGCCCTCGTCGCCGCGCTGGTCTTCGGCTTCGCCGTCACCCGCCTCTACGACCGCAGGGGACTGCACCGCATCCCCCACCCCGAGACCGGGGCCGGGAGCGAGCCGGGGGCCGCGGTTGCCGCCGGGACTCCCGGGCACCCCGAGCCGTCCGAGAGCGCAGCGCCCGCCACGGCCTGAGAGGGCCCCGGCGGCCGGCGGCCAGGCCCCGGCGGGCGGGCCGGTGACGGTCGGTCAAGCTCCGTTGTCAGTGGCTCCCCCTAGTGTGAAGACATCACTCGGGGAGCTTCGGAGGGGGAGCACAATGGCGTCCGCCAACAGAATTCAGCACAAGGTGAACCACGTCGCGCTGGTCGTCGACTGTTCGGGTTCCATGCGTCAGCACCAGGGTCAACTCGTCCGTGTCGTGGACGAGTTCGTGTCGGGCCTGAAGGCCGAGTCGGACAGCCTCGGTCATGAGACCCGGATCAGCCTCTACTCCTTCGACCACAAGGTGGAGAATCTCGTCTGGGACATGGACGTGAAGCATCTGCCGTCCATGCGGGGGCTGTACAAGGTCAACAATGGCGCCACGGCCCTCATCGAAGCCTCCCTGAAGTCACTGGACGACCTGGGCCACATCTGGGAGGAGTACGGCGAGCACAGCTTCCTGCAGATCGTGGTGACGGACGGCGAGGAGAACGCCTCCGGCGGCGACCGTCGGCACGACGGCGACATGGCCATCCTGGGCCCCTGGCTCGACAGGATCGCGGCGAAGATGGGCGCGCTTCCGGGCCACTGGACGTCCGCGATCCTCGTTCCGAACTCCCTGGCGAAGCGAACCGCCCAGAACTACGGATTCCCGGCCGGAAACATCGCCATCTGGGATGCGGATTCCCAGGAGGGTGTCGAGGAGGCGATCGGTACCGTGCGCGCCGCCGCCACCAGCTTCCTCCGGGGCCGCGAGAAGGGCGTGCGGGGCACGAAGAACCTGTTCGCGGTCGGCCAGGACATATCGGTGGACGACGTGCGGGCGAAGCTCGAACCGGTTCCCGCCGACAAGTACCGGCTCCTGAAGGTCGACGCGGAGGTCGAGATCCGATCCTTCGTGGACTCGCACCCGGGCGTGACGTACGAACGGGGCGCGTGCTACTACCAGCTGGGCACCCGGGTCCAGGTCCAGCCCGACAAGGAAGTCATCGTGGTCGAGAAGGACACCGACCGCGCGTACACGGGCGACGCGGCCCGCAGTCTCCTGTTCGGCACCGGAATTCAGGGGACCGTCTCCGTGAAGGCGGGGCACAATCCCAAGCTGGAGGTGTATGTGCAGAGCCGATCGGTGAACCGGAAGCTCAAGCCGAAGACTCGTCTGCTCATCATGCTCTGAAGCCCGTGGCGGCCGGCGGGCCGTGTCGAGGCCGGCGGCCTCAAGGACGTCCGGGTACCGGGCCTTCGGACGCCGCGCCGACTGCCGGTCGGAGCTGACCGCTGATCCGGTCGGCGAGCACGGCGAGGAGCTCTTGAAGGCCGGCAGCGGCAAGGTCGAACTGATCCGACCAGGACGCCGTGGTGGACCGCCACACGCGTCCGGAGCCCGCCAGGGCGAACAGACGGCCGCCGCCGTCACTGGCGAAGACCAGTGCAGGCTCTTCCCCGTCGATCCGGATGGCGCCGTAATCGCGGAAGTGGTCTGCGACCATCGACGCCGGGTGGATGAACCAGCCGTTGTCCACGTCGGGCAGGGACACCTCTTCCAGCACCCAGTACAGCGTGGTCAGGTCCGAAGGGATCGGCGTCAGTTCCACGAGCGCGCCCGTCGCCCTGCGACTGCGATCCGTGGCGAGCGCGACCACATTCCTGCCGGGCGCAAAGCCGTGTACCGCGAAGGACCGCATCAGATCCGTGAGTGCCGCGTCCGCCTGCTCGCACCAGGTACGGACCCACTCGGCAGCAAGCCGCTCATCAGCCACGATCGCCCTCTTCACCCCCGGATCCCGCCCTTCGCGAGCCCGGAAGAACATACAGGAGCACCGTCGTGAACGGCTGTCGCGGCCCGGCCGGCGCGCTGCGAGCGGTCCACGACCACCTCCGGACCGGCTCCGGCCGACTGACGAACCGGGCGGATCGGGCGAGGGGGGCCACCGGCCGCAGGG
>NZ_JBSGXU010000169.1:0-17700 GCF_053610205.1 Streptomyces sp. NPDC054932
GGATCCCACCGGGAACCTCCGCCCAGCCCTCGCTCCACTGGCCGCTCGTGTAGTTCGCATCCTTCGTGAACACACGCCCCGTCGAACCGATCGCGAACACGTGCATCGTGTCTCCGACCACCACGCTGGTCAGCCCCTTCAGCCCCGCACCACCCAGCGAGGACCAGGCACCCGTCCAACCACCGGCCGCGTAGTCACCGTCGGTGTTCCACATCGCGCCGTCCGCACCGACCGCCTCCAGATGCACCTTCGAAGCCGGGGCGGACACGCCGGTGAGGGAGTCGAGGATCCGCTGGGCGTCCGCGGCCTCGGGCTGGTAGCGGTCGGGGTAGGCGGAGACCTGGACCTTCTGGGCGACGACGCCGATCTGCTGGGACTGCCAGGAGTTGTTGGGGTAGGCCCTGAGCATGGCGTTGAGGAAGGCGTTGGTGGCGTAGGCGGGGTCGAGCCGCTCCTCGAAGCTGCCCCACCAGTCCTGCTGCTGGAACAGACCGACGCTGGTGTGGTCGATCTTGTTCGGGTTGTTCTCCAGCACGGATTCGGTGATGGCCGTGGTGATGGCGATGACCGCGGCACGGTCCGGCAGGCCGCGGGCGCGTGAGGCGTCGGCTATCGCCCGGGCGCAGGAGAGCCGGTAGGCGGTCATCGAGCCGCGCAGCTTTCCGGTGAGCACCTTGTTCAGGTTGGCGGCGGTCGTGCTGTCGGTCGCGGTGACGGTTCCGCAGGACCGGTTGGGGAGGAGCGCGTGCGCCGGACCGGCGGCGAGGAACATCGGCGTGGTGAGGGCGACCGTGAGAGCGGCGACGGGAAGGACGCGGCGGAGCTGGTGCTTCATCAGGGATTCGACTTCCTGGGCTGGGTGGCGAGGGCTCGGGCAGGGCGGCAGGCAGGGGGCGTGCGCGTCGAGCTCAAGCTGGAGCTGGAGCTGGAGCTGGAGCTGAGGCGAACGCCCCCTGTGGAGGGCCGGTCGGGCGTTACTTGGTGACGGATGCGGTGAGGGCGGTGGCGCCGGCGGCGTTGCCGGGGACCTCCGCCCAGCCCTCGCTCCACTGGCCGCTCGTGTAGTTCGCGTCCTTCGTGAACACACGCCCCGTCGAACCGATCGCGTAGACGTGCATCGTGTTCCCGGTCACCACACTCGTCAGGGCCTTCAGACCGGCACCGCCCATCGACGTCCAGGAGCCCGTCCAACCACCGGCCGCGTAGTCGCCGTCGGTGTTCCACATCGCGCCGTCCGAACCGACGACCTCCAGATGGACCTTGCTGCCGGTCACCGAAGCCGTCAGCGCCGTAGCACCCTGGATCCCACCGGGAACCTCCGCCCAGCCCTCGCTCCACTGACCGCTCGTGTAGTTCGCATCCTTCGTGAACACACGCCCCGTCGAACCGATCGCGTAGACATGCATCGTGTTCCCGGTCACCACACTCGCCAGGGCCTTCAGACCGGCACCGCCCATGGACGACCAGGAACCCGACCAGCTGCCGGCTGCGTAGTCACCGTCGGTCGCCCACATCGCGCCGTCCGAACCGATCGCATTCAGGTGAACGGTGTTCCCGGTGACCGAAGCCGTCAGCGAAGTGACACCCTGGAGCCCGCCGGGGACTTCCGCCCAGCCCTCGCTCCACTGACCGCTCGCGTAGTTCGCGTCCTTCGTGAACACACGCCCCGTCGAACCGATCGCGAACACGTGCATCGTGTCCCCGACCACCGCACTGGTCAGCCCCTTCAGCCCCGTGCCACCCAGCGAGGACCAGGCACCCGTCCAACCACCGGCCGCATAGTCACCGTCGGTGTTCCACATCGCGCCGTCCGCACCGACCGCCTCCAGATGCACCTTCGAGGGGACGACAGCCTGGTCCTCGACGATGTTCTTGTAGCGGTACGGGAGGTAGGAGCCGGCGTTGCTGAAGTACGAGTAGGGAATGACGCGGCGCACTGCGTGCGGAGGTGTCTGCTCGATGCCGATGTAGGACGTCATCGAGGAGTCGGTCCAGCTCTCGAAGAGGACGACGTGCGAACCGCTCACCGGGTTGGCGGCGTTGTGGAAGAGCAGCATGTCGCCCTTGCGCAGCTCGCTCTTGGATATCCGGTTGGCGTAGGTGTCGAGGTTGCCGGTCCAGGCATTGGTACCGAGGTTCCAGGCCATGGACACCAGGCCGGAGCAGTCGGTGCGGTAGCCCTCGCGGTAACTGCTCTGGCTGTACGGGACCTTGGCGTCGACCCAGGTCTTGGCCCGGGCGATGACGGAACTGCGGGTGACCGGGGCGCCTGCGGTCTCCGAGGCCGCGGCGGCTGCGGAGAACGAGTTCTTGGCGGCCGCGGTCTTCAGCGGGCCCGGCTTGCCCTGGGGGCGCTCGATGCCGGCGCTCTGCGACGCCACGGTGCCCGTCGGGGCGGTCTGGGCGTTTTCGGCATGGGCGGGCATGAGGGACAGGACCAGCGAGGCGGCGCAGGCGGCGGTGACGATGCTCGCGGCACGGAAGGCCGAGGTCTTGACGGACAACGTGACTCCTGGTGAAGAGAGAAAGGAAGAAGAAGTTCGTTCGCGGTTCTTCGGCGCGGTCAGTTCGTGGCGCCGGGATCGGCCAGCGCGCCGAGAACGGCGGCGTCGGTGCCGGTGTCGTGCGGCGGTGCGGGACGCTCCGCCCGCTCGTCGAACTGGAAGAGCGTGAGGTGGGCGCCCTGGTGGACGGCGTAGAGGTGGTTGGTCTGTATGTCGCGGGCCGACATGCCGCCGACGCCCGTCCAGTGACGTGACCAGGCGGTGCCGTCCTGGGTCGTCGCGGTGGCGGCCACGACGGCGTCCTGAGGTACCCCTTCGCGGGCCTGGAGGGCACGGGCAGTGGCCTGGCAGTTCTTCATGTCGGCGAGAAGACGCCGGTACGCGCTCCGGGCGGCTTCGGCGTCCGGGAAGGCGAACAGCTGCTGACCTGCGGAGTTCCTGGCGGAGCTGAGGTACCCCTGCTGCTGCCGGAGGATGGCGCCGGTGACGGCCGCGCACTCGTTGAGCGTGATCTTCTGACCGTGCAGGTCCTGGCTGGTCAGGGGGCCGTCCGGCTTCCAACCGAAAGCCTTCTGGACGGGCAGCCTCTCCACTCCTTCGGGAGTGACGGCCGCGCTGCGTGCGGCGCCCGGATCCGGCGTGCCCTGCGCAGTCGCATCGTTCGGAGGCCGGGAGGCCATGGGTACCGCCGGGTTTCCGGGTGTCACCGGGTTCCCGGGTGTCGCCGCTGCCGGCGAGGGCGAACCGGCCGGGGGCGACGGTACCGGGGATACCGCCGGTGATTCCTGGGCGAGCGCGGCGGGCGGGGACCCGTTCTGGTGGTGCCCGCAACCGGTCGCCGCGGCAGCGGTGCAGAGGGCCAGCGCCACAGATGCGGCGGTAGTGAAAGCGGATCGCTGCGACCGGGTGGACATGACTGCTCCGAAACTGTGGAGAGAGCGAAAGGGAAGCCGGGGCGGCAGGGCGACGGGACGCCGGAACGGGGCCGGACGGCGAATGGCGAGTTAAATCGCCACGTCCGTCCTCGGCGCGCATCGGGACCGGACGAGGTTCAGGGGAGCGCGAGGGTGAAGCCGTGACAGGCGACGGGCCCGTCCACGCGGTCGAGCAGTGCGCGCATCTGGACGAGGGCCGAGTCGTCGGACCGCGCGCGGACGAAGAGGACGACGTCGAGGCCGTGTTCGGCGGGCCGGGCCCGGACGTGTTCCAGTCCGTCGGACGGTCTGGCGTGCGCCCACAGCAGGTCCTGGAGAAGGGGGGCCGCACCCTCGGCGAGCGGTTCCTGCGAGGTACGGACGAGGCTGGCCTGGATCACACGCACAGAGTCAGTCCCAGCCGATGACCTGGGAGTCGGCGCCGACGGCCTGGACCGAGTCCCAGCCGATCACACCCGGGCCGGTCACCGCGGAGACGAGGGAGGCAGCGCCGGTGGAGAGCAGTGCGGTGAGGCCGGCAGCGACGATCAGGCGAGCGGTGCGAGACATGGGTTCCCCCTGGAACACTGTGGGTTGATGCGGCTGAAGGGTGATGCGCGCTGCACCGGACGGCCTTTCGGCCCTGGCCTGGGGTGGGGCTCGTGTTGCCCCGCCGTCCGGTGATCACCATCTTGCTGGCGTACGCACCCCGCAGGAAGGGATCACGCCTGGCACCAAGGTGCCGGGCACCATGGGGCCACCACCTAGCCGAATGGCGATTAAGATCGCCACACTGGAGTCGATCAAGACTGCTACCGATGTGCAGCCGGGGGGCTGAACGATGCTGAAAGCGTTGGGGCTGGACGTACAGGCAGAGACCGTCTACCGGGGGATGCTGGCGGATCCCTCCGGCGGTGTGGGAGAGCTCGGCCTACGACTGGGGATGGTCGAGACCGAGGTCAGGGAGGCGCTGGACCGGCTCGTGGACCTCGGGCTGCTGACGGCCTCCCGGGAGACGTCGGGCGCGCTGCGCGCGGTCAGTCCGGAGGCGGGTCTGGAGCAGCTGCTGCGCCGCCAGGAGGAGGAACTCGCCAGACGCCAGCACGAACTGGCGCTGAGCAAGGCGGCCGCGGCCCGCGCCGTCGCCGAGTACGCGGAACTGCGTCCGAACACGGAGACCGAAGGCGCGGAGCGTCTCGTCGGACTCGACGCCATCCAGTCGCGGCTGGAGGTGCTCACCAGGGACCTGGCCGGGGAATGCCTGTCCATCATGCCGGGCGGCGCCCAGTCCCAGGCGAGCCTCGACGCCTCGCGGCCGCTGGACGCGGAGGCACTGGAACGGGGCGTCGACATGCGGGTCGTCTATCAGGACAGCGTCAGGAACGACCCGGCGACCCTCGCGTACGCGCAGTGGACCACCGAGCAGGGCGGAGAGGTCCGCACCAGCCCCGTCCTGCCGCCGCGACTGCTGATCTTCGACCGTACCGTGGCCGTCGTCCCGATCGACCCGGCCAACTCCCGCCTGGGCGCGCTGTGCACGACGGCTCCCGGCATCGTGGCCTCCCTCGTGAGCCTGTTCCACCAGACCTGGGACACCGCCGTGCCCCTCGGCGCCACCCGCCAGGCGGCCACGGAGCAGGGCATCAGCGCCGGCGAGCGGGAACTCCTCAAACTCCTCGCCGCCGGAATGACCGACGAGGCCGCGGGCAAACGTCTCGGCGTCTCCCTGCGCACCGTACGGCGGCAGATGTCGGCGCTCATGGAACGGCTCAACGCGGCCAGCCGGTTCGAAGCCGGCCTCAAGGCGGCCCAACGCGGCTGGCTCTGAACACCGCCCGCGCGTTCCGGCTCGGACACGGCGGAAACATCGGTCGTGGCGTCAGGCGCCGTGCGCCCGCTGGATGGTGATGTCACCGAGGACGGTCCTCGCGTGCACCTTGACGGTCTCCGCGCCCGCCGCGGGGCCCTCGGTGGATCCGAGGGCGCTGTGGACCGTCCCGGCCCGGGAGTTGATGTCGAGCCAGGCGGCAGTGCCCTGGCGAATCCCGACTTCGAGGTCGCCGGCCTTGGTCTGGAGCTCGACCGTGCCCCGCGCCACCTCCTCGATGCGTACGTTGCCGTTCGAGCTCTTCGACGAAACGGACCCTTGCGCCCGGCCGACCGTGATGTTGCCGTTGGCGACCTTCAGCCGCAGGTCGCCCGCCACGTCCTCGAGCCACGTGTTGCCGTTGGAGTTCTTGATCTCTGCGTTGCCGCCGACCGTACGCACCCGGACCTCGCCCGATCCGGTGGTGATGTCGGCGTCGCCCGCCACCGTGTCGAGCTGGACGTCCCCGTGCTGCGTCCTCAGCCGCACCGGGCCGGCCCGGTCCAGCCGGATGTCGCCGGCGCTGGTGCGGACCTCGCACTCGCCCATCGTTCCCTTGCAGCTGATGTCACCCAGCTCCAGAGTGCCGTGGAGGCGCGAGCCCTGGGGCAGCGCCACCTCGACCGTGACCGAACCGCGGGCGGAGAACAGCCCGCGTGCCTTCGGAGTGCGGACGGTCAGCGTGCCGTCGGTGAAGTCGACGTTCGTCTGCTCGGCGGCGCGGATGTCGTCCTTGTTCCCGGCGGTGCGGGGGTGGATCTCGACCACCGTGTCGGTGCGGTCCGTGGCACTGATCCGGGCGACTCCGACCTCGACGTGGATGGTCGCGGTGATGGGTCCCTCGGTCTCGAAAGAAGGCATGGCTGTCCCGTCCTCGTGAGTCTGGTGGTCGCCCCCGCTCCGGGGACGTGAAGATGTCGCGAGAGTGACCGGCTTCGCGCACGCCGGAACGGAGCCCCGGTCGGCCGGACGGCCTGGGGGGCGTCTCCCTAGCTCACCCAGCCCGTGAAGCTCTTGCGATCGCTCCCCCGCCGGGGCGCCGGCCCGTCGCCCTGCCGCCCGCCGCCGGGCTCCAGGGCGCCCGAAACCGCTCTGACGAGCCAGGCGTTGAGCGAAAGCCCTTCCCGCGCGGCCGCCTGCTCCGCACGCGCCTTGACATGGCCGGGGAGTCGGAGGTTGATGCGCGCGGTGCTGCTGTCCTCGCCCTCCGGCGCGAGCGGGACGGCGGGCGGGGCATGGCTCTCCTCGAAGCCCTCCATGACGAACGGCTCCTCCTTCGGCGGCGCGGTCACGACGAACTCCGGCTCGAGTCCGCGCAACCGCACGTCGACCGACCCCGGAGCGAGCTCCCGGGTGACCTCACCCATGGCGTCCGACAGGGCGTTCAGCAGGGTGAGTCTGACCGCCGACTCCAGCGGCGCGGTGATGCGCTCGGCAAGAGCGCGAGCGTCTTCGCCACCCGCCTCGGCGGCCACCGCGAGCTCGTTGCGAAGACTGGCGACATAGGGCGTGAGGTCCATGCTCCCCAGCATGACACACATTTGATGCCACAGCGAGCCAATCTGGCACCACATTTTCCAGCACGTCCGAAGGCCCGGCTCGGAGCACGCACCACCAACCCGCACCGCTGAGCCAAAGTGGCACCACACCCGTCAACGGCCCCTGTCGGTGGCCGGGGCCCAACGGCCGTGCTGATGCCGCTCGGCCCCGCCGCCCCCGACCCCGACCCCGACGACGCCGCCTTCGCCGATCCGGTCAGTCCCGGACGTGTTGGATGAGCACGGTGTGGCGCCTTCCCCCGCCGTCGGTGTAGTCGACCGACAGTCCCGCCTCCCGCCAGAGCAGAGCAGCTCCGAGCTCCGTGAACGGACTCAGCGACTCCGTGTCATCCGAAGCCGGTGACTGCGAAGTGATCTCGTACTCCTCGGCGTCCGACGTCCCGTCGAAGACCAGCCCCACCAGGCGCCCGGGCGCGACGATCGAGCCGCCGTCGGTGCGCACGGCAGCGGGGGCCGCCTTGAGGAAGGCCTCCAGAAGGGCGGCCCGTTCCTTGAGCTGCTCGATTCGCTTCTCCCGCAGGAGCCGGTTGTTACGGCGCACTCGAGGGTCGGCGGAGGGGTCGGCAGCCTCCGGCTCGCCCAGCTGCTGCCGGAGCTGCACCAGTTCGTTCTCGGCGCGCTGCCATGAGCCTCTGGCCAGCGCGGTCAGACGGAAGGAAGCTGTGGCAGCCGCGACCCGGCGGGGGGCCGCAACCCCTTCCGCTCCGGTGGTACGCGGGCCCGCCCCCGACTGCCCCGCACCATTGCGTCGTCCGGAAGAGGTGACCCGCGTGACATTCCCCGGCCCAGCAGGCGTCGTACCCACCGAGGACGGCGTCTCGTCCGACCTGCTCGGGCTCACCCGTGGCACCACTACGGAAGGGGCCGGCATCGCGATGGTGGCGGCCACCCCACTCTCCACGGCAGCCCGCAGTCGCGCCTCGGCCCCGGCCCGGTCCCGGTACCAGTCCGTCCCCCAGATCCGGTGCA
The DNA here is from genome assembly GCF_053610205.1 of Streptomyces sp. NPDC054932. Lineage (NCBI taxonomy): Bacteria > Bacillati > Actinomycetota > Actinomycetes > Kitasatosporales > Streptomycetaceae > Streptomyces > Streptomyces sp. NPDC054932. Next base: position 7,814 of record NZ_JBSGXU010000169.1, read on the forward strand.
GCTCCCAGCCGAGACCACGCAACACGCCTTCTCGCAGCCGGTCACGGTCCCGGGCAGCCTTGGAGGAGTGGTACATGGCGCCGTCGCACTCCACCCCCAGCGCGTAGCGCCCCGGGAAGTCCGGATGCCGGATGCCCAGGTCGATGCGGTAGCCCGCGACGCCGACCTGCGGTTGCACGTCGTGGCCCCACCCCCGCAGCACCGCGAGGACCGATTCCTCGAACGGGCTTTCCGGCTGGGCATCCACGTCCACCGGCCCGTGGGACAGCACGGCCGGACCGCTCCTGGCGTACCGCAGGTACCGGCCGAAGTGGCGGAAGCTCTTGCTGCCGGTGTCTCCGAGCTGGTCGGGCTCGAACGACGCGACGACCTCGACCCGGTAGCGGGCCCGGGTGACAGCGACGTTGAGACGACGCCAGCCGTCAGCCTTGTTCATCGGCCCGAAGTTCTTGGAGAACTTCTCGTTGGCATCAGGCCCGTAGCCGACGGACATGATCATCACGTCCCGCTCGTCACCCTGCACCGTCTCCAGGTTCTTGACGAAGAATCCGTCCAGCCGGTCCTCGGAGAAGCAGTCGTCGAGGTCGGGCCGGCTCCGCCGGGCTGCGTCCACCGCGTCCTGGATGGCCACCGCCTGCGACTGCGAAAGCGCGACGACGCCCAGCGACCTGCCCTTGCGCGTGGTGAAGTGGTGGATCACGCGGCGTGCCACCTCTGCGGCCTCACCCGGATTGTTGCGGGCCGCCGAGCCCGAGCGGTACGCACCCTCCGAGGCGCGGAAGAAGGCAACACCGACATCGTCGCCCTCGGCGTGCGCGCCCGGGAAGGTGGTCATCGACTCGTCGTAGAACTCGCGGTTGCTGAAGGCGATCAGGTCCTCGTGGCGGCTGCGATAGTGCCAACGCAGCGACAGGCTGGGCAGCAGGCCGCTCGCCTTGCACAGGTCCAGGACCGACTCGAACCGGTCGGGAAGATCCTCGTCCCCGGAGGCGTCCTCCTCGTCGTCACCACTGGAGGAGAAGAAGGCGGTGGGGGGCAGCTGCTTCTGGTCACCGGCAACGATCAGTGCACGGCCTCGGTAGATGCAGTTCATGGCGTCCTGCGGCAGCACCTGGGATGCCTCGTCGAAGATCACCACATCGAAAACGAGGTCGGGCGGCAGGAACCGGCTCACCGTGAGCGGGCTCATCATGAAGCACGGCTTGATCAGGCGCACCGTGTCCCGTGCAGTGTCCAGGAGTTCCCGCACGGGCTTGTGCCGGCTCTTCTTCTCGCCCTCCCGCTTGAGCAGAGCGGCGCCGGGATCAGCCGTGGTCCGCGGGCGGCGTCCGTCACAGGCTCGTACGACCGTTGCCCGTGCATGGTCGGCCAGTGCCGAATCCAGTTCTCGGAAACGCTTGACCAGATCGTCCCGGTCAGCGGAACGGGTGGTTCCCAGCCTCGGATCCGAAGCCAGCTCCAGGTCCGCCCAGGCGCGCAGCGCCGCTCGCTCGACGAGCGGCGCAAACGCGTCCGGATCGACGCCTCGGCGGACAGCACGGTCGACCAGGTCGCCCAGGTTCATGGCGTCGAGCACCCGACGCCCCTTGTCGTACGCGTACCACTCGTCCGGGCCTCCCCGGTCGCTCTCAAGGGTGCCGAGCGCTGCCCCGGCTGATTCCCGGGACTGGCCGAACGCCGCACTGAGTCCGGTCGCCCGCTCCGGGCGGAACAGGGCGGCGAGTCCCTCGGCCGCCCGGGTCCACATCTCCTGGGCGGCTTCCAGCTCGGCATCGGGCCCTGCGCAGTAGAGGATCTCGGCAGCGGATGTGCTGAGTACCGCCGTGCTGTCGAGCCCACAGGCCCGGCGCAGGCCGGTGGTCCATGCGAGTGCGGCGGCCAGGCCGGATCCGCTCGTGGAGCGGCCCCGGTAGAGGTCTCCGATCAGCGCCCGGTCACCGTGCTCCGCGGACTCGAACTCGACGGCGGCCGCCCGCGCCGCACGTACCTTGTACACGGACGCACGGGCGGCGCCGAGGGTCCAGGCACCCGTTGTCGTACTCGCTCCTGCACCGGCGGCAGCGGTCTCCTCCACGATCCGGATCAGCCGCTCGGCCGCCCGCAGCGGAGCCACGTGCGCACGGCTCCAGACTGCTGCGTCCCTGATGCTCCCCGACTCCAGCTCGTACGAGGGTCCGGCCACGGGCGGGAGCACCAGCGCGTCCCGCCATGCGGCCAGCCTGACAGCGGCCTCCTCCGCGGTGCGGCGCGCGGCGTTGAGGCGATCGGCGGCGAGCTGGTCATCGCCTGCCGCCACTGCGCGAGCCAGCGCTTCCCGGTTCAGGACCCGGGGGGCGAGAGCGGCGATCTCTCCGGCACGGTCGACGAGGGAGTCCAGGACCGTGAAGTCCGTGGTTTCCCCCTGCCAGTGACGACCGAGCGCGGAAGCGTGCCGGCGGGCTTCGTCGTTGAGCCTCCGCTCGGCCTTCTGCCACGCCACGGCGGCCGGGAGGGCGCCGACAACCGCCCTGGTGCACTTGTCGCCCTCGGGGAGGAGGGTCCGTACGGTCCGCCGGTCCGCGCGGCAGGCCGAGGACAGCCGTGCGGTGAACGAGCGGTGCACCGTCGCGAACCGCTGCGCCAGCTCCTCCAGGTCGTCCTGTTGCAGCACCCGGTCGGTGAAGACGGTCTCGGCCCTCCCCCTGGCGGCGCGCAGCCCGTCCACCGCCTCACGCAGCGCCTGAGCGGCTGCGCGGGCCCCGCTCAGTCCGTCGGTACTGAGCCACCCGGGCAGTGGTTTGGTCTCCGCCGGCAGTCCCGAAAGAGCGGCGATCCGGCCCAGGCGAAGGCCGTCGTCGCAGGATATGGGAGCAGGCAGCCCGTACATCTGAGCCACGGCGGCCAGTGACTGCGCCGCTTGGTCCAGGGCCGCGGCATCCGCGGCCAGCCGGTCGGCGAGGACGCGGGCACTCTCGGCAGTGAGCGATTCGAGGTCCACGGCCGGAGGAACCAGAGCGACGAGGGCTGCTTCCTCGGGTCCGGGTTCCGGCTCCAGATCCGCAGGAAGCCGGTCCCAGGCATCACCGAACGCCTGTCTGGCCGGCACCTCGGCCTCTTCGGCCTCGCCCAGGCGGGCCAGGAAGCCCTGTACCGCTGCGGTCAGCCCCTCCTGGTCCGCTGTGAGCCAGTGCTTCGGCATCGGCGGCCGGGCACCTGCGGTGCGCAGGAGCGCTGCCAGGCGGGATGCGTCTCTCATCCCCTCCCAGTCGAGCTCAGCAAGGAGCTCTGCGTGCGGGCGCAGGGTCGTGTCGAGTCTGGCAAGGGCCTCGGATGCAAGGTCCAGTGCGCTCAGCGGATTTCCCGCGTCCTTCAGGCCGTACCAGGAGAACCCGGTACCTTCCAGCGCCGGACGCCAGGATCGGCTGACTCGGCGTGCACCCGCGATCGCCCGCTCCAGGCCCTCGGCAGTGAGGGCCGCCGCGCCGAAGGAGCCGTCTGCGGGCAGCGGGTGAGCGCCGTCCAGCAGCGTGATCCGCCCCAGGGCGTCGTGGAGCGACATGCCGAGCCGGGCCCGTGGCTCGTTCATCGCCGCGGCGTACCCGGAGAGTTCCTCGCGCAGTTCCCGGGCCTGTGCCAGGTCTCCCCGGCTCCCGCCCGGCAAGGTGCGGCGCGGAGCTCCCAAGGCCCGGCCGAGCTCCTGGGCCACCTGCTTTCGTCCTGCGCTGTTGCTGTGCAGCGCAAGCACGTAGTCGTCGAGCCCGACATCGCCGAGACGGTTTCGGACCACGTCCAGGGCTGCGGCCTTTTCACTGACGAACAACACGGTGCGGCCCTTGTCCAAGAGGCCGGCGATCATGTTGGTGATGGTCTGGCTCTTGCCCGTGCCGGGCGGCCCGTCCATCACGAAGCTGCGGCCCTCGATCGCCGCGGCGACGCACTGCCGCTGGGAGGAGTCGGCATCAAGTACCAGGGGCGCCTGCTCGGGCGGCTGTATCGCGTCGATGCGGTCGATGTCCGCGGCCTCGAACGCGAAGGTCTGCGGTGAGACGTCGGAGTCCGCGCCGAGACCGACGGCCCGTACCAGGGTGCTGCCCATGACCCGGTCCGCGTTGTCCAGCAGGTCCCGGTACATCACTTCCTTGCTGGAATTGAAGGTGTCCAGCACCATGCGGCTGGTCACCTGCCAGCCGGGGATGCCCTTCACTGCGCGCCGGATGCCTGCGATCAGCTCCGGGATGTCGCTCTGCTCCACTTGGTCCGGGCGGGGCCATTCGACGCCGAGTTCGCCGAGTTTGATGCCAAGTGCGGGGTTGAGAACCGGCTCCTCGTCCGCGTTGGCCTTGAGTACGTAGGAGTCTCCACGGCGCCGTTCGAGTATCACGGGCACCATGACGAGGGGTGAGCTGAAGCCCTTCTCCGCGGAGGGGGCCGGCTTCCAGTCGAGGAAGCCCACGCCCAGGTGCAGGACCCACAGGCCGTAGTCGTTGTACTTCTCCCGCGCCACCGTCGCGAGACGACGCAGGTGCCGGTCCTGATCGGCCTGGGTGACCTTCGAGGTCGTGAGGCTCACGACGGGACGGCCGGTTCCGATCCCCGCACGGGAAGCGGGGGTGTCGATGGGCCGGGCCCCCGTGGCAGCCACCGCAGCGGCCTTGGCCATCGACACCCCGGCGCCGCCGGGGGCACTGCTCCCGGCCTTGGCCCGATGCTCCTCGACAGGGGCGAAGCCGCAGCCGCGGGCGAGTCCCTCCAAAGTGGTGAGCAGACCGGGCTCAACGAGATCCATCCCGACGGAAGTGGACCGACGCTGGTAGTTGAGCAGACGGTTGCGGAAGCTCAAGTCGATGAGGGAGTCCCGCCAGGACCCCAACAGCTTCTCGAGTCGCACACGGTCGGCCCGTGCCATGGGGGCTTGGAGGGTCATGCAGTGCGGCTCCGTTCGCTCATGACAGGGCATGCAACGCGTGAAGAAATAGCTGGAGCATACCGACCCGTCACAGCAGCGTCCCGAGGACCCGGATCTCGGACGCCCCCCGGTAACCGCAGGTCGACAGGCATGGCGGATCCACCGGCCCCGTCGACTCACTCCGGTGCGTGGCGAGCGTCAGAACGGGGAGCGATGCGAAGGCGCCCGGGCCCCGGGCGGGCCGTCAGGGGCGTGGGGAGAAGTCATCCGGGCGGGGCCAGGCGGCGCAGCAGGGCGTGGACCGTCGCGTCGTCCAGGACGGACGCCGTGCCGGGGATCAACTGGGCCAGCAGCGACGCGAAGCGGCTGTCCGGCTGCCGGAGCAGGGGCTCGCCGCCCTCCCACAGCGCCGTACGGAGCCGCTCCGCCGTGAGCTGCCCGTCGCCCGCCGACGTGACGACGAGGTACTGGGCGAGGCGCCGGTCCAGGTGGGTCGGCGTCCAACGGCCCGCGGTCAGGTCGTCGGACAGGTCCAGGGCCAGTCCGACGACGGAGGCGGCGGGCTCGGTGCCGTCGGCGTGGGTGATGCGGTCGCTGGGGGTCGTCATGGGGCGGTGCCGTGCCTTACGTGAGGGCGCCGGGCCGCGGCGGCGGCACGACGGTGCGGGGCGGGGAGTCCCCGCCGGGAATGCGAAGTGGGCGCGTGCTCCGCCTGCGCCGGCCGGAACACGCGCCCACGGCACCGGAGGCGGTGCGGACCGTCGCGGCGGGGGTGTGCGCGACGTCCGCTCCCGGTCCCGCCCTCAGCGTGAGGGCGGGACCGGGACCGCACTCCGGTGGTCGGGAGGGGTCAGCTCGCCGGCGTGGTCCGGCGGCCGGTGGCGGCGCGGAGGATCACGGCGAGAGCGACCAGGACGATGCCGAACCAGACGACGCTCGTGACGCCCACGTGGTCGGCGAACAGGCCGCCGATGAGGGCGCCCAGGGCGATGCAGGTGTTGTAGGCCATGGTGTTGAGCGACATCGCTGCCTCGAAGGTCTCGGGAGCCGCCGAGAGCGTCATGTTGATCTGGGCGAGCTGTACGACGCCGAAGGCGAGGCCCCACAGGACCATGGCGGCGATCACGCCGTAGTCGTTCGTGCCGATGGTCAGCAGCATGACGAGTGCGGCGATCATGGCCAGGCCGCCGCCGATGAAGCTGCCCCGCAGGCTCTTGTTGACGGTCTGGCCGCCGATGAAGTTGCCGATCGCGCCGCCGATGCCGAAGACGATGAGGACGACGGTGATGAAGCCGACGGTGGCGGACGTACTTTCCTCGAGGTAGGGACGGACGAAGGTGTATGCACCGAAGTGGCCGAGGACGAAGAACACGACCATGACCAGGACCACGCGCAGCGGCACGTTCTTGACGGGCAGTCCGAAGACCTCGCGGACCGAGACCGCGTTGGCCGACGGCAGCGACGGGATCGTGAAAGCGACTGCGAGGAACACCAGAGCGCTGAGCCCGGCCCAGATCAGGAAGGTGGTGCGCCAGTCGCCGGCGCTCTCCAGCAGGGTGCCGAGCGGGATGCCGACGACGGTCGCGATCGAGATTCCGGACATCACGACGGCGGCGGCCCGGTTGGCGTGCTTCTCCGGGACGATGCGCATGGCCATGCTGACGCCGATGGCCCAGAAGACGCCGCTGGCGAAGCCCATGATCAGGCGGGTGCCCAGGATCAGCGGGTAGTTCGGGGCGATCGAGGTGATCAGGTTGCCGACGGCCAGAACGGCCAGCAGCGTGGTGAGCAGTCGGCGCCGGTTGACGCGCCGGGTCCATGCCACGATGAACGGCACGCCGAGACCGGCCGCGACTCCCTGCGCCGTGACCATGAGGCCGGCCGAGCCCACGGAGACCCCGAGGCTCTCGCTGAGCGGGGTGAGCAGGCCGATCGGCATCAGTTCGGTGGTGAGGAAGACGAACAGGCTGGCGGTGATGGCAGCCACACCCAGCCATCCCCGGGTCGGGGACACCTGCTGCTGTGGCGTGACGGGGGTGTTTGTCTCTTCTTGAATGGTCATGTCATCTCTCCGGATGTGGTCAGGCGTGGTGCGCGAATGCCTCATGGCGCCGGGGGTCGAGCGAGGAGGTCATGTCGTGGGGAGGTGCCCGCCGTTATCCGCTGCGTTCCTGTTCCAGAGCGGGTTGGTCGGGGAAGTGCGAGACGGTGGTGCGGGGCGATGCCGAGGGGGGCTCCTCGGACTTCGGTTTCGGCGGGCGCGGCTGGCCGAGCACGACGGCCAGGAAGATGACGACCATGCCGACGATCTGGAGGGCGGACAGCGTCTGGCCCTTGACGAGGTAGCCCAGCAGGGTCGCCACGACCGGGCTGCCCAGCGCGAGGAAGGAGACGGCTACGGCCGGCAGGCGTTCGATGCCTCGGAACCAGACGATGTAGCTCAGGACCGCGCCCAGGGTGATGAGGTAGGCGAACCCGATGACGTTGGAGCCGGTGAGACCGTCGGGAATGTCCTCCAGCGACAACCAGAACGGCAGCAGGACCAGACCGCCCGCCGTGAGTTGCCACCCGGTGAACGTGAGCAGGCCGACGCCCTCCGGCCGGCCCCACCGCTTGGTCAGTGTGATCCCCGAGGCCATGCACAGCGCTCCGCCGACCGCGGCGAGGACTCCGACGGTGTCGAGCGACGCCGTGCCCTTGAAGACGAGCAACACCACGCCCCCGGTGCCCATCGCGCAGGCCAGGGCGTGGACGGGTTTGATCCTCTCGCTGAGGACGAGGGCCGCGAGGATCACGACGAACATGGGCTGCGCCGACATGATCATGGCTGCGATGCCGCCCGGCAACCGGTAGGCCGCGACGAAGAGAAGGAAGTTGAAGGCGCCGATGTTCAGAACGCCCAGTACCAGCGCGCGCCACCACCAGATGCCGACGGGAAGCTTCCGGCCGAGGGCCAGCAGGACCAGGCCGCCCGGCAGGGCCCGCATGGTGGTCGCCAGGAGCGGCCGGTCCGGGGGCAGCAGCTCGGTGGTCACCAGGTAGGTGCTGCCCCAGACCGCCGGGGCCAGGCCCGTGAGGGCCGCCGTGAATACGTTCTGTCTGTTCTTCATCCTGCCTCGAATCTCGCGGGAATCGCCGTGGCCCCCGACGTCCTGTCCGGCCGGCTCAGTCGAAGATCGGGTCGCGGTCGCGGCCCCGCTTCAGCTCGAAGAAGCCGTCGATGCCCGCCACGGCCAGCACGCTGTCCCAGAGCGTTCCGGCCGCCTCGGCACGGGGGGCGGGGGTGAGTACGGGGCCGAAGAACGCCAGCGGCTTCCCGTCCGGGCCGGGCACGTGGATCACGGGGGTGCCGACCTCGGAACCGACCGGGTCCATCCCCTCGTGGTGCTCGGCCCGCAGCGGCTCGTCCCAAGAGGTGTCGTCCGCCGCCTCGATCAGGTCGGCGGGCAGACCTGCTTCCTCCAGGGCGGCGCGGATCATGTCGTGACCGAGCCCGGCCTTCTCGTGGTGGATCAGACGGCCCATGGCGTTGTAGAGGGGCCGCAGCACCTTGTCGCCGTGCCGCTGCTGTGCCGCGATGCACACGCGCACGCAGGCCCAGCCGTCGATCATGCCCTGGCGGTACTTCTCCGGGACCTCGCGGCCCTCGTTGAGGACCGACAGGCTCATGATGTGGAAACGGGTCTCCAGCGGCCTGACCTGCTCCACCTCCAGCATCCAGCGTGAGGTGATCCACGCCCAGGGGCAGCGGGGGTCCACCCAGATGTGGGCGACGGTCGTCTCGGAACGCGGTGACGTGGTGCTCATGGCGGTCGCTCGTCCTTTCGGTGTCACAGGCGCAAGGGCGCGCGCAGGCGTGCCTCGGCGCAGTGCGCCCAGGTGCGGGAGACAGGGGGATGGCAGCGCAGGAGCAGCCTCCGGTCGTGCCGGAGGGCCCCGATCGAGGGCCCGCCCGGCGGAGTTGGCCCGAGGGCGTTCCTGCCGTGTGCGGTTGTCACCAGTGTCGGGCCGGGAGCATCAATGAGTCCAACACATGCTTGTCACGGGATGGATCTCGTATCACGATGGATCCATGGAGCTCCAGCAGATGCGGTACGTGATCGCCGTGGCCGAGACGAACAGCTTCACCAGGGCTGCCCAGCGCTGCCTTGTGGTCCAGTCCGCGCTCAGCCACCAGATCGCGCGCCTGGAGAAGGAACTGGGTGCGAGGCTCTTCGAACGCACCAGCCGCCGGGTCCGGTTGACCCCGGCGGGTGCGGCCTTCCTGCCCGCCGCCCGCCAGTGCCTGGACGCGGCGGAGCGGGCCGCCGCCGAAGTCGCGGCGGCCGTCGGGGAGGTGCGCGGACGCCTCACGGTGGGACTGATCCCCACCGTCGCCGCCGTGGACATTCCCGCCGTCCTCAAAGACTTCCACCAGCGCCATCCGAAGGCCCGGATCAGCCTCAGCGTGGGAGCGAGCGACGAGCTCGTGGAGAAGGTCAGGCAGGGCGAGATCGAGGTGGCCTTTCTCGGCATCCCGGTCACGGCCCGCCCTCGGGGCGTGATGGCCCGGGAGTTGGCCCAGGAGCGGCTGGTCGCCGTGGTCTCCCCGGACCACCTGCTCGCCGGCGAGACCTCGGTCGACCTCCGTCGGCTGTCCTCGGAGGTGTTCGTGGACCTCCCGGCGAAGACCGCCGGCAGGGCCCAGTCCGATCTGGCCTTCACCGCCGCCGGCCTCACCCGCGAGGTCGCCTTCGAGGTGACCAACGCGGACTACCTGGCCCGTCTGGTCGGCGCGGGCCTGGGCGTGGCCCTGCTCCCGCCCGGGTACGTCGCGGGCCTGGCCGGGATGGCCACCATCGAGGTGACGGACGCACCGGCCCGCGCCGAGTACGTGATCTGGGGCCGGGAGAGCCGCACCCCGGCGGCCGCTGCCTTCCTGGAGCTGCTGGGCATCGACGAGGAGTGAACGCGGGCACGCGAAAGGAGCCGGGGGCGGCCCCCACCCGATGCGGGTGGGGGC
>NZ_JBSGXU010000170.1:0-17547 GCF_053610205.1 Streptomyces sp. NPDC054932
GGCAGCAGGGGCCGGACGGCAACGAGGGTTCTCTGGGACGGCTCGCCGAAATCCTGCGGCTGGAGCCGAGGGCACGAACCGGGTCCAGCGCATCGTCAGGGCCCGCCACCTGCCGTAGGGGCCTGACCTCGCCGGATGCGCGGTCTCCCGGTCCACGGCCCGGGGGACCGCGCGTGTTCCGCTCGGCGGCGCACCCCCTAGGCTGTGCGCGGGTCGGCCCCGGGCGCGGGGTCTCAGGGGGCGGGGAACAGGATGTCCACAGAACGTCACATAGCGGGGCTGCTCCAGCAGATAGCCCGTCAGCAGGACATCGTCGAGATCGCCCCCCAGGGCTCCACGCCGAAGGCGGCCGCCCTGGCACACGTGGCGGAGCAGTACGGCTACACGTACGGCATTGCGTACAGGACCGGGTTCAAGAATTCGCTCGTCCAGGTCCGGATGTACCGGGACCCGCGGCCCGACGCGCGCGTCCGTGAGGCGGCCACCATCACCGCCCATCCGCAGGCGGGCAACGGCGGGACCGTGCCCGGGCTGGAGCAGGGCTCGCTGAAGCCGCTGCCCGAAGCGGCCGGTGCCGTGGCCGTGCTGAAGGACCTCATCACCTTCGACGTCATGGCCCTGTACATCGTCAACCGGAGCCAGAAGGTGATGGGCTACCTCGCCTGCGCGGTCCTGGCCGTCATCCTGCTCATCGACAGGTCGCCGGTCGAAGCGGTCGCCTCCGGCGGGGCGGTCGCGCTGTTCTTCACCGTGGCGTTCAAGGCGGGCGAGATCCGTCGCAGGACGATCGCACAGCGGCTGACGGCCGCCGGGTTCCTCGCGGTGCGCGACGAACAGGGCAGCCAGCGGTTCCTGCGCCCCGGGCAGCAGTTGCCCGGTCACGCCGACCCGTTCGCCGCCTGAGGCCCTGGCCTGCGGCGCTGGGCCGGCTCCGCTGCGCCGCGCTTGCCCACTGGCCGCAGGATCCGCATCCGTCCGAACCTCATCGGGACGAGCGATGTCGCTCGCCGGAGAGCCCGCGCCCGGGAGCCGAACAGGGTCGATTCAGTCGAGGACGGCGTCGATCTCCACTTCGACCAGCCAGGCAGGGTCGATGAAGCGAGAGACCTCGACGAACGTGGTCGCGGGCCGGACGGATGCGAACCGTTCGCCGTGTGCTCGGGCGGCTTCCTTCCACGAGGTCACATCGGTGAGCATGATGCGGGTACGAATGACGTCTTCCACCGATGCCCCAGCCGCTTCCAGTGCACGCTCGGCGATGTCCAGGCACCTCACCGTCTGCGCATAGACGTCACCCGGTCCCACGGTCGAGCCGTCGTCTCCGATGGGAGCTGTGCCGGCGACCGCCACGTAGGTGCCTCCTCGAACTGCCCGTGAGAAGCCGATCTGCGGTTCCAGCGGTGATCCTGAGCTCACAGTCTGTCGATCCATCAAGTCATGGTGCGCCAGACGGTGTTCGATGGCCAACCACCAGGCCTGTTCTGTCCGGATCGCGAGAGCCCAGCCCCTACCGATCGGCAGTGTTTGCGGCGCCGGCCGACCGTACCGCCATGAGGAGCCCGGGCGATGCGGACGGAGCGAAGGGCTCGAAACGGCCCCGCAAAAGCAGCCGTACCCAGATGCGCCGGCTTCGTCCCGGCGCCGCGGCGGGGTCCTCGCGCGGAAGCCCCGGCCGGATGTGTTCCGGCCGGGGCTCCTGTCGTGGGTGGGGTGGGGCGGGGTGCGGTGTCTGTCAGCCGATCGTCACGACCTGTTCGGCCTGGGGTCCCTTGGGGCCCTGGGTGACGTCGTATTCGACCTTGGCGCCTTCGGCGAGTTCCTTGAAGCCGGTGGTCTGGATGGCGGAGAAGTGGACGAACACGTCGGGTCCGCCGTCGTCCTGCTGAATGAAGCCGAACCCCTTCTCCGCGTTGAACCACTTCACAATGCCTGTTGCCATCGGTGTCCCTTGTCGACGTGCCGCACGGGCCGCGGTGTGCGGCCGGTCTTGATCGTGCCCATCCGTTGCGCGCATCACACGCCGCCATTGCGGGCGGCGGTGACCGGCGACGTGTGACGGCTGCCGGACCTGCCCGCGGCCGGCAGCGCCACGGGGCGGGGACCAGCAGCGCCACGGGGCGGGGAACAGCACCGACAAGTGCGGCTCCCCGCAGTCGCTATTGCACCCTCCTCCGGGAGGGGTCTGTCGTTGACGCGCTGATACGGGCGTGAGCTCCACCCGGACAGAGTGCTCGCGTCCGGGTGTGGCGCTGCCGCCGTTGCCGCCGGGAGTATCTCGTGTGCCGGTCGGCCCGGAACAAGTGATCATGGCCCTGGCACCCGATCCCTGCCCCAGCCGCAAACGGACCACCCGAGAGGATCCAACACCTGATGTCCATATGGACTTCGATCGTTGCCGTACTCGGTACCCTCGCCGGTGCCCTGACCGCCGGACTCCTCCAGCACCGTTCGGCACGCACCGCGCGCGCCGAGGAGCGCACCGACAGCCATCGCCAGGACCGGCTCGGCGCCGTGACCGACTTCGCGGCCGCCCTGGACGCGCACCGCTCGGCGATGTTCCACCGGGAGCGTCTGGCCCTGGCCGAGGCAGGCCCCGAGCACCAGCTGGAGGCCCAGACGAGGTCCCACGACACCCGCGCGGCAATCACCGCGCCCCACATCCGCCTTCAGGTCCTGGTCCCCGAGCTTTCCGGCCCCGCCCAGCAGGCCGCAGATGCCACGTACGCACTGCGCAAGGCGATCGACCGGACCGAGCTGGACGCCCGGCGGCGTGCGGCCAAGGAAGCGTCCGTCGCGTTCATTGCCGCGGCCGCCGCGCTGCTGAGCCCCAACGGCCCCTGACCGGGGGCGACCGCTGCCGGCGTCCTGGCCGTCTTCAGTCGCTTCATCAGCCTTGTTCCCGGCTGCCGGACCGGCGTTTGCGGACTGTGGCCCGGACGCCCGTCGCCGGGCCGTCTCAGGCCAGGACGTTCACGGCCCTGGCGACGACGAGTCCCAGGATCATGAGGGAAAGGATGGACTGGAGGGTCATGACGCTCTTGGCCCAGGGGGCGAGCGGCATGACGTCGGTGGGGCTCAGCGCGGTGGAATTGGTGAACCCGAGGTAGAGGTAGTCGATGTAGTGGGGGCGCCAGTGCGGGGCGTTCAGTTCGGGGCTGAGCTGTTGGGGGAAGGCGAGCGCCGGAGTGGGGGGCATGTGGTGGGCCCGGGCGGCCGGACCGCCGCTGTCGAGTTCGAAGTACAGGAGGGAGAAGGCAAGGACGGTGGAGGCCCAGACGCTACCGCCGGCCAGCAGGAGGGCATTGGCGGAGCTGGTCTCGTGCCCGCCGTGGATGAGATCGTCGATCAGCTGGACGGTCGACCAGATGGCGCTGCCCGCGAGCACGACGACCAGGGCGATCGCCACTGAGCGCAAGACGGTGGAGCGGCGGCTGATCCGACCGGGGTCTCCCGAGATCAGCGCCACCAGCAGGAGGCCTTCGGCGAGGGGAAGCGCCCATCGGGGCCCAAGACGCAGGTCGTCGGGCAGCAGCAGGGTGAGGACAGCAGAAGCGACGACCGCTGCGGCCATCGGCCAGCGGCTCTCGGTGCGGACAGCAGATCTCGGCCCCGGCTCGCGCGGGCTCATGCGGTCCGTTGCGGACGGGTTCTGTCCGGTCACGGCCGACTGCTTTCCGGGCCCGGTGGCAGCTCAGATCGCATGTGCTGCCGAGGTCATACGGGGTCGGTGTTGCGGATGGTGCCGGTCGTCCTCGATGTCGGGTTCATGTGCCGCTCCTCGCAGGTGAAGGCGTACGGGGTGGCTGCCCGGCCGACCTGGACGACCGCGCCCGGGACTTGCCCGGGATGACGCGGCGCCGGACCTCGCATCCACCGTAGACCGGGGTGATCAAGGACCACAGCCGACACGCTCCGCCGCGTGCGGTGGAAGGGAGAAGACCCTCCGAGCGCGGCGTCCACCGCTTCGGCGGACAGGCCGGCGTCGCGCAGCATCCCGGCCCACCCGGGCGGCGATCCGCTCCAGCGCGGCGGTGGCGCGTCCGCGGTGGTGGCGGTCGTTGCCCGGCCGTCCCGGCCAGGAGGGCGGCCAGTGGCTCGGGCAGCGGTACTGCGGTGTCGCGGACCGGGGCAAGTGTGCGGTCCAGTCCGCGAGCGGTCCTGCGGGGTCGGCGCGCCGGATCTCGCCTACGCATCGCTGGATCCTGCGCGACGGTTCGCTCTGGTTTGCGAGTGATCAGCCGGAGGCCTCGTCGTCGAGTTCCTCGCCGTAGTGCCGGTGCCACCGTCCCCGGGGAATGTCCCGGGCGGGAGCCTCGGCGCCGGGGCGGCGGGGTACGACGGGCAGCGGCCCCGGGGCTGTTTCGATGAGGTGGATCAGCGTCCAGCCGACGCCGTAGCAGTCGTCCGGGCCAAAGCAGGCAGCCAGTGCGCGGGCTTCCTCCGTGGTGACGGGCTTGGTGATGGCCTCCAGTTGCAGTCCGCGTCGGTCGATCTCTTCTTCAGTGGAGTCCCAGTCGGGCAGCGGGCCGTCGGCGACGAAGATCTGGACTTCGGTTCTCATGCGCGGATGATCAGCTGCCGATGCCGGACGGGGCAAGCGGGGTGACAGTCATGGTGAGACGCCACTGCACAGCGTCGAGCGGGAACGGCTGCACCGCCCGCAACGGCGTCCTCACCGGCGCGTCGTCCTCCTGTGGGGCTGCAGTGGCGACAGCCGGTCGGGCAGGGCGCTCACCGCTCACGTCACCAGGCGCAGCGACGTTCCCGCGATGCCCAGCCGTACGCTCTGGCCCCAGGTCAGCTCCAGGGCGTCGCTCTCCATTCCGTCGCCGAAGACCACGATCCGGTCCGACTCCACGGTCAGCTGCAGCGTCTGCCCCCGCCCCAGCTCGCCGGCGACCTTCGTCGTTCCGGTCGTGGGCGACGGCCATGCCTCGCGCACGAACCACAGGAGACGCCGGTCGCAGGGTGCGGGCAGCCCCGCCGAGCTGCCGCGCTCCAGCCACAGGGAACGCAGCCAGCCGGTGGCGCCCGTGCCGGTGCCCACCAGCACCCCGGAGGATGCCTGGGCCTCGCCCGGGCCCTTCTCGCCGTCGGCGCCCAGACGGTAGCGGGCCGTCTGGTGACCGGGCGAGCCCAGGTAGATCTCGTTCAGCGCGAGTAGGCGCTGGGTGTCGTCGGCGACGGCCTCGACCATGGTCAGCTCCTCCGCCCGGCCCCCGGCGGCGGTCGCCGCACGCAGCAGGGCGGCCGTGTCGGCGCAGCGGTGACGGACCAGGACCCCCGGGTTGCGCCCCGGGTCGGTGTCGATGCCCACCACCGGCTGTCCGCGCAGGTACTTCGCGGTGTTGGCGACGAGGCCGTCCTGGCCGACCACGACCACCACGTCCTCCGGGGCGAACAGGAAGCGGTCCAGGTCCGCCCGCTCCACCCGGGAGCTGCGCCAGGTGAGCGGCACCGCTGCCGCCACCTCCCGCAGCGCCTGCCGCGTGCCCTCGTGGCGGCGGAGCACCTCGTCGATCGAGCGGCCCCGGCTGGAGAGGAAGAACGCGGCCTGCCCGTGCGTCCCGTGCCGGGCGAGCAGTTCCTCGTACTCGGTCCTGCGGTGCACGATCACCGCCCGCGGGGCCAGGCTCACTCGCCCGTGCCGCCTTCCGGACGTCCGAGCCTGGTGAGGAGTCCGGTGAGGACGTCGGGAGAGAGTGTGATGCTCTCGATCCGCGGCAGGTTCTCCGCCAGCCGGGTCACCGCCAGGGCGTGCAGCGTTCCCGTGCCGGCTTCGTCGTGGACGCGCAGCCAGGCGGCCTGGGCCTCGGCGCGTGCCGCGCCCGTCTCGCGCGCCGCCTCGGCGTCCGCGCGGGCCAGGCGGACCTTGCGGGCCGCCTCGGTCTCGGTGCGTATGCCGTCCGCCGCCGCCTTTTCCTCGGCCTCGCGGCGGGTGTTGGTGCCGCGCTGGTCGATCAGCTGCTCCTCGCGCCTGGCCAGTTCGATCTGACTGGCCAGCTCGTTCTCGGCGATGGCGCGCTCACGCTCGACGGCGACGGCCCGCCGTTCGTAGGTGGCCCGGTCCGCCTCCTGCTGGATCTGCTCGCGGGCCGGGGTGCGCAGGGCGCGCTCCACCTCGGCCTCGGGGCGGATCGCCACGACCCGTACGGTCACCACTTCGATGCCGGTGGCCGGGAGTCTGGGCTCGGCGGCGAGACCGGCGGCGACGCTCCCCCGTACGGAGGCGACGCCGTCCACCAGGGCGACGGCCAGTGGAGTCCGGGCCAGTACGTCCAGCGTGTGCTGCTGCGCGGTCTCGGTGAGGAGGGTGGCGATCTGCTCCAGGGGGGCGCCGCGCCAGCTGCCGGTGTCCGGGTCGACGGAGAAGTCGAGTCGGTCCGCGGCTTCGGCCGGGTCGCTGATCCGGTAGGTGACGGTGGCCTGCACGGCGACGTCCTGGAAGTCGGAGGTACGGGCGTGGAACGCCATGGCCAGCTCCCGGTCGTCGACCGGCACTTCGGAAAGCGCCGCCGAGAGCGACCGGTACCAGAAGCTGAGTCCCCGTCCGTCGTGGACGAGTCGGCCGCGCTTGTGGTGGCGGATGTGGGTGGTGGGCGCGGAGCGCAGATGACGCCAGCCGAAGCGCCGGGTGATGTCGGCCATGGCGGACCCCCTTAATTTCGTCAATGCGACGATAACTAGAAGTGTTCATATCGTCAAGGGGACGAAAAGAGGGGGTGCGGGCCGGGTCGTCGGCGCATGAGGCGGCCCGCTTCCGCAGCAGCATCAGGGCTTCCCGGTCACCGATGCCGATCCGGTAACGGCAGAGGGGCCGGGTGCCTGCGGCTGTGTCTCTCCTGCGTTATGCGGGGTAGAGAACGCAATTGATCCCGGCCAGGCTTTCGTGCAGCTCGCGAGCCCCCAGGGCGACACGCTCGTCAGAATCCCGCGCCAGCTCCTCGCAGATCCGCATCGCGTCGTCGCGGTCGGCGGCGTAGACGGCGAATGCGTCGAGGATCGCGGTGTGGATCCAATCGCCATGGTTCGGGCCGGCGACTGCCAGCGCGGACGCGACCACGCTCAGCCCGGCCCTGTCCTGCCGTCGCAGCAAGGCCTCTGCGGTCACCCGTGTGACGAAGGTGTCCTCGCGGTCGAGCACCAGCTCCAGCAGCGGCCCGGCAGCCTCCTCCATCTCGGCAAAGCCCGCCAGAGCGCGACCGGCGTCCGCCCGGTCCCCGGAGTCGCTGCTTCGCCCGAGCTCGCCGAGCGCCGTGACAGCCGCATACCGCAGGGCACTGTTCACCGGCTTGCCCATCCCTCCCGCAAAATTTCGGCCAACCTAGCACCACCACGGTTCCCCAACGGCCGACCGGGGCCTGCACGGCGGCCGGCCACCGCCCGGTGGGGAACGATCGCCCGGCTCACGGGTGCGGGCGGAGCCCGTAGGAAGGGGGACGGTCGGCAAGCTCGCGTGGGCCATCCTGCGTAACGTCCGCCCCAGGGCCGCCGGGATGCCGGTAGGCCAGGGACTCGCCGCGCGGAACGGAGCCGGGGCCGCCTCCGGGTGCGTGTCCCGGTCCGGCCGAGGATGGTGGAGTCCTGGCTCTTCCTTCCGCGCTCCGCCGGGGGCACGGCGGCCTCTGGGAGGTTCGATGCGGCGTGTGCTCGCTCTTGTGCTCTCCGGGCTGTTCGCGGCTACGACGGGCTGTTCCCGAGAAGCGACGGTCACCACCACACCGGCGAGCAGCAGGCCGGTCCGGGAAGCGGCGCCCGTCATGGAGCAGTCGGCCCCTGCACCGTTCCGGCCCGCTTCCGCCGCGGTAGGGGCCACCCTCGATCTCACCGGCCTCGAGGACGGCGAGAAGCTCGCCGTCACCCTCGTGAAGATCGTGGACCCGGCCCGCGCCAAGAACCCGCACTCCACCCCCGAGGCGGGGGCGCGGTACGTGGCGGTCCAGTTCCGGCTCAAGAACACCGGCGCCGCCGTCTACCAGGACTCTCCGGGCAATGGGGTGAAGGTCGTGGACACCCAGGGCCAGCAGTTCGGCGCGGCATACACGGAAACGAGCGCCGGCCCCGAGTTCCCCGGCAGCATCACCGTCGCGCCCGCGGACACCGCGCTGGGATTCATCGCCTTCGAGGTTCCCGGCACATCCGAGATCTCCAAGGTGCAGTTCTCCATGAACAGCGGCTTCTCCCCGAATACGGGCCAGTGGAACGTGCCCTGACCCCCACCCCGATCGGTACCGCCGACGGCGGGCGGACGGTCCCCCGTACGGGCGGCTCGACGGGCACCCGTCTGCGGACGGCCGGAGGATCAGTGCGGGAACACGCGACGGGAGCCGATCAAGGATGCCGAACACCGCCGGTTGCCCGAAGAGGGCGCGGATCGTCCTGTCAGGCGTGCTGGTCCTGGCCGGGGTCGTCGTGACCGGGTGCAGCGGTGGGGACCGCGGCGCCGGGCAGGTGCCCGGAGCGGGGCCTCACCCCCCGGCGGCCGGCTCCGGCAGGGTCACCGTCGTGTACGAGGACCGAACGGTCGAACCGGAGGACCGGGAGGTCGTGGCGCTGATCCGGGACTCCCGTGTGCTGGAGCGTTCGGCCGACTGGGTGAACAGATCACTCACCCTCCCGCACGACTTGGTCGTGAAGGTCACCGCCGCCGTGCCGCGCGGCGTCACCGACGCCGTCACCCAGCCCGACGGCAGGACGATCTTCATCCCGCCGTCGTTCCTGTCCGAGATCGAGAAGGCCCTCGCCGACGTCGTGAAGACCGTCGAGCGGCCCGCCCCGTTCCCCGCGTCCGAGTACAACACCGACGACCTGACCGTGCTGTCGACCGAGTTCATCTTCGGCCACGAGATGGGCCACGCCCTGCAACGCCAGCTCCTCCTGGCCAACCTCGGCCTCGAAGAGGACGCGGCGGACGGCTTCGCGTCCTTCTACACCGTCAACGAGGTCGGGCCGGACCCGTCGCTGGCCGCCGCGATCCTCTTCGACGAGATCGCCCGCAAGGAAGGCCGGCCGACCCTGGAGGGCATGTCGAGCGACCACCCCGTCACCCAGCAGCGGGCCTTCAACTTCCTGTGCTACCTGGAGGGCAGCGACCCGAAGAAGTACCAGGAGTCCCTGGTCGACAGCGGCTACCTCCCGAAGACCCGCGCCCCCCTGTGCCCGCAGGCGTGGGCGATGCTGGACTACGGCTGGTGGACCCAGCTCCAGCCCCACTTCAGCACGGCGTTCAGGGCCCGGGGCGACGAGGAGCAGAAGAAGGCGCACGCGCGGCTCATCGCGGAGACGCAGGCGCTGGCGAAGCGGATCGACGAGATCCGCAGCGCTCAATGAGCCCGTCCGGCACAGGCCCGGGAGGCTCTGCAGGCGGTCCGACTCCGGTGGCCTGCAGGAACGAGGGTGCTGACGGCTGTCAGGCGGCGGGGCAGGGTGGGTTGAAGTCGACCGCCGTGAAGTACCGGGCCCATTGGGCTCTGGTGATCCGGGGGTATGCGCTCTCGCAGATGCGGGCGGTGGTCCTGTCCAGGCCGGTGTCCCACAGCCGGATCGTGAAGTCGTTGCCGCCGGTGGCCAGGGTGTTCCCGTCCGGGCTGAAGGCCACGGCCGGTACGGGGTTCGAGTGGCCGGTGAGGACGGTGGGGGTGGCCGAGCCGCCCACGTCCCAGAGCAGGGCCTTGCCGTCCCCGGCGCCGGCTGCCAGTCGGCGGCCGTTCGCGTCGAAGATCACGGTGTAGAGCCAGGAGCCGGACGCCGTCAGCCGTGTCGTCTTCGCCGGGCGGCCGATGCCGTCGACGTCGATCAGCCGGACCGTCTTGTCCGTTCGGTGGAAGGCGGCCAGTCTCCGGTTGTCGGGGCCGAACACGCCGCCGGTCAGGGGGTCGGTTCGCAACGGGGACGGGAGTTCCCTGGGGGTGCTCGGTTCGCTGATGTCCCAGAACCGCAGCGAGCCGGACTCGCCGGTGCTCGTCACCAGCGTGCGGCCGTCGGGCCGGAAGGAGGCCGTCGTGACGTGCGGCCCGTCCTCGGCGATCCGGCTCAGTCGCCGGGGGTTGCCGGGATCGGTCAGGTCCCACAGTCCGGCCGTGCTCTGTGCCCAGAGGGCCAGCAGACGGCCGCCCGGGGCGAAGCGGGCGCCGGCGACTTCGCCGGCGCCGGGGCTGATGACCGATGTCAGCCGGGGCTTGCGGGGATCGGTCACGTCCCAGATGCGGGCGGTGCCGTCCTCGCTCGCGGTGACGAGGGTGCGCCCGTCCGGGCCGAACGCCACGCACCGGACGAACCTGGTGTGCCCGTGCAGGACCGACAGCGGCCACAGGGCCCGGCCGCCGGTGACCTGCCACAGCCGGGCGGTGCCGTCCCAACTGGCGCTGGCGAGCAGGTGGCCGCCGGGGTCGAACGCGAGGGACGTGACCACGTCGTCGTGGGTCGCGAGCGACAGGTCCCGCAGGTCCAGGAGCCGGTCGGAGTTGGCGAGTACGCGGCCGTCCGGGCTGAACGCGGCCTGGTAGAACCCGCCCTGAATCGTGCTGGTCCGCTTCGGACGGGCCGGGGCGGTGACGTCCCAGAACTGGGTGGACCCGCCCACCGAGACCAGCGTGCCGCCGTCCGGGCTGAATGCCACCGACCAGACGATCGCGGGATGGCCGGGCAGGACGGCCGGTGGCTGTGTCCGCCGGCTGCCGGCGATGTCCCAGATCCGTGCGGTACGGTCCCAGCTCCCGGTCGCCACGGTCCGGCCGTCGGGGCTGAAGGCGGCCGAGGTCACGGTGTCGGTGTGTCCGCGCAGGACGTCGAGGAGGAGCGGGTTCGCGGGGTCGTTGACGTCCCACAGTCTGGTGGTGGTGTCGCCGGTGGTCGCCGCCGTGCGGCTGTCCGGGCTGAACGTCACCGAGGTGACGGTGCCGGAGTGACCGGGCAGGGCGGCCAGCAGCCGCGGGTGGCGGGGGTCGTTCACGTTCCACAGCCGCGCTGTTCCGTCGGTGTGGCCGGTGGCCAGGACACCGCCGCCGGGCCGGTACGCCACCCACGTCGGCGCGGACCGCTGGTCCGGCAGGGTGGCCAGCTCGGCGGGCGTACGCCGGTCCGACACGTCCCACAGCCGCACCGAGCGTTCGCTCGCCGTGGCCAGGAGACGGCCGCTCTCGTCGAACGCCACCGACATCAGCCGTTCCGGCTGGTTGACCACGGCCAGCTGTACGGGGTGGCGGGCGTTGCCGATGTCCCACAGCCGGACCGTGCGGTCCCAGCTCGCGGTGGCCAGGACCGTGCTCTTCGGGGCGACGGAAATCGCGACCACGTCGGAGGTGTGGCCGGTGAGCCGGCTCGTGTACGGCGTCGCGAACGTGCTCATGAGCTGGTCGCGGACGTCACTGGTGGCTGCCAGCCGGTAGGCGGCCAGATTCAGCTGTGCGGCGAGCGAGGGGTCGTGCGGGCGTACTTCGGCAGCGTCCGCGGCGGCCTTGCGCGCGATGGCCACGTTGCGCTGGCGGATGGCCGAGTCGCGCGAGTCGACGGCCAGTGCGCCCGCGGTCGCCGCGATGACCACCAGCACGGTGAGCAGCGTGACCAGCTGCCGCAGGCGGACCGTCCGTCGCCTGACCGCCGCGGTTTCGCCGGCCTGCGCTTCGCGGCTCGCGTCGAGGAAGCGCCGTTCCCTGGAGGTCAGCCGGCTGTCGTCGGCGGCGGCCAGGTCCAGTGCGGCGGCCAGGCGGGCGCCCCGGTACAAGGCGTGCGGGTCGCGGTCCTGCGCCTCCCAGCCGGCGGTCGCGTCGGTGAGCTGCCGGTGCAGGAGCAGCTGGTCCCGGTCTTCGGTCAGCCAGCCGCGCAGCCTCGGCCAGCACCGGATGATCGCCTCGTGGGTGATCTCGACGCACCCCTCGTCCAGCGTCACGAGGCGTTGCCGGGCAAGGGATTCGAGGACGTGGACGGTGTCGGGGCCCGGGTCCAGCTCGTCCCTGGTGATCCGGCGCCTGGTGTCCTCCGTGCCGTCGCCCAGCGCGGTCAGCCGGAGGAACAGCGACCTGGCGAGGTCCTGCTGCACCGGCGACAGGGCTCCGTAGGCGGCCTCCGCGGTGTGTGCGAGCGCGTGCCGGATTCCGCCGGCCGCCAGATAGCCCTCCAGGGTCAGGCGGCTGCCGCTGCGCCGGTGCCAGGTCTCGACCATCGCGTGCGAGACCAGGGGCAGCGCACCGGGCTGGCCGGTCGCGTCCGCGACCACGGCCGCCAGCAGGGGGCCGGTCACCGTGCAGTCGGCGAGCAGGGCCGGCCGGGTGATGGCCTCGCGCAGGTCCTGGCTGCTCATCGGGCCGACCGCGATCTGCGCGTCGCACATCGCCTCGACCAGCCGGGGGTCCTGGACGCAGTGGCCGTAGAAATCGGCGCGCACGCCGAGCACCACCCGGGTCCGGCTGGTGCCTGCCGTGGTGGCCGCGATCAACATGGCGATGAAAGCGGCTCGTTCGTCCCGGCCTGCGCAGAGGGTGAAGACCTCTTCGAACTGGTCGACCACGATCAGTGTGTCGACGTCCGGTGTGCGGTCGATCATGGTCTGCCGGATCCGCAGGTGCAACGCCCCGGGATCGTCCAGCAGTTCGGCCGCCAGCGCGCCGGGGGCCTCTCCGGTTGCCGCGGCCAGGTGGATCGCGCATTCCTCCAGGGGGTGCGGGCCCGGCGTGAACAGCATCACCGGCCACCCCGATGCCCGTGCGCGGGCGACGAGCCCCGCCCGGAGCAACGAGGATTTCCCCGATCCGGACGGCCCGAAGACTGCCAGGAACCGGCGGTCGTGCACCTTGGCGAGGACCTCGCCGGTCAGCTGTTCGCGCCCGAAGAAGCGGTCGGCGTCTTCCGGCTGGAATGCCGACAGCCCCGCGTACGGTGCGCTCTTCCGGCTGCTTTCCCCGGGCCCGTCGCCCTGTGCGCCGGCGGCGATCTCGGCAGCGATCTCGGCGGCGGTCTCATGCCATCGGGTTTCCCATGTGCGGCGGTCGCCCTGGCACGCCTCGACGTACGCGAGCGTGACGGCGAGGCTCGGGAGGGTGTCCCCGCCCGCCGCGTCCGACAGTGTCGTGGACGAATAGTGTGCCCTTTTCGCCAGTGCCCGGTAGGGCGGCCGTCCCGCCGCCTCGCGCAGCTTCCTCAGGTCGGCCGCGAAGCGTGTCAGCGGACCGGAGTCCAGGTCGAGCGGGCGTTCGGGGCGTGGCATTGCCTTCCTTTCTGCGGCTTTCCGCAGCCGTGATGGGTGGTGTTTGTCCAGCTATTGATGTCCGGAATCCACGTTCCGGCGCCGGACATCTACCGGCGGCTAGACAGATGCCAGCGCAACCGCGCAACGGCGATACGAAGGAGAACCATGAGGTCTGTGCGACGACTGATGCTGCTGGCGGCGATCACCGGTCTGCTGGCCGGCGCCACGTTGACGGGCTCGCCCGCGGCTGCCGCGGCACCGCTGCTCAGGTCCAACCTGAACGGAAGGTGCGCCGACGTCTTCATGTTCCATCAGGAGAACGGCGCCTCCACCGTGACGTGGGACTGCCACGGCGGCACCAACCAGCAGTGGTACTGGGACGGTGAGCAGATCCGTTCCAACCTGAACGGGAAGTGCCTGGAGATCTACGGTCCCCATCTGGGTGACCAGGGTTCGGTGAGCATGTGGGACTGCCACGGCGGTCTCCACCAGAAGTGGTACCGCAACGGCAGCGAGATCCGTAACCGGGTGAACGGGAAGTGCCTCGACATCCTGGCCGGGCGTCCTGAGATCGGCCAGCTTCTGGTGAGCTGGAGCTGCAACGGCGCGCGGAGCCAGAGCTGGGACTTCTGAACGCCTGCACGGCCCGGCACTTCGCGTGCCGGGCCGTGCGGGGCTGTGCGGGGTTCCGCTCCATTGCCACCGCGAGTGGCTCCGGGATCCGACCGGCCGCGGACGGTCACTCCGCACTGCCGTTCGTGGGGCCGGCGGGACGCGTCCGAAGCCAGTACGAGCGGGCCGCGGCGGTCAGGGCGATGCCGTGGACGGCGAAGGCGGTCATCCCGACCCAGCCGACCAGCAGCGCGTCGCCCGGGGAGTGGAAGTCGCCGGGCCGCACCGTCACCGCGCCGGCCGTGGCCAGGGCCAGGTATCCGCCCCCCACGACACCGTACGGGGCGAGCGTGGCAGCACCGATCAGAGCCGGGGCGAGCGGGAGCCAGCGCGGCACCCGCCGGCCGCGCAGGAACAGCGTCCAGCGAGGGAAGACCTGCCCCCACGGGCGGACCAGGCCCCACAGCAGGAAAACGCCGAGCGCGGCCAGCAGCACGGTGGGGTCCAGCCCCCGGGACTCCAGGGCGAGGAAGATTCCCGAGGCGCCGTTCCGCTCCGAAACCGCGAGCATCTCCTCACCGGTGATCCCCGCGAACGTCCCGCCGCACGCCCAGACCAGCTTCATCGCCGCGTACGGGACGAAGGCCAGCGTCCCTGCACAGGCGGCGAGTTGGAGGGGCCGCGGCGCAGCGGACGGCGCTCGTACGGCAGTACCGGCAGTGCCGGCGGCCTGGCGGTCGGACCGGGCCGTGGCCGCGAGCAGGACAGCCCCGGCCGCCGCGAGGGCCTTGTTCGCAGTGGACGCAAGGCCGTCCACCCCCTGACCGAACATCAGCGTGATCACATCCATCAGCAGGCTGAACGCGGTGATCCCCGCCAGCCCGCAAACCACCCGGAGCAGCACCCGCAACGGTGGCAGCAGCCCGTACCGCACGACCGCCCCGCCGGCCACCGCCCCCAGCACACCCACCATCACGACCGCCCAACCCGGCCCGGAGGCCCCTGAGTCGGCGCCGTGGTAGAGCAAGGGAGTCCCGTTCAGCGCGCACGCCAGGCCGAAGCCGGCATACAGCACCCCCCACAGCATCGTTGCCCGGGCCACCCGGCGCGGCCCTCGCCGCCACCAGGTGCTCCGAAGCGCCCTCGTCGTCCGTTCAGCACCGGTCATGTTCTGAACGTCGCACCGACCGGGGCGGCGTGGCGTCGGCCGCCCGGACGACTGCCCTCCCCCGGCCGGGTGAGTGACCTCTGAGGCCGAGGTACGAGCTGCGGAGGGCAGCGTCCCGGCCGGCCGTCCGTGGGGAATCCGGACCGGCCGCTGCCGGCCCCGCCCGGTCAGTGGCTCAGGGCCTGCTCCAACAGGAACCACAGGATCATCAGGCCCGCCCAGCCCAGCACTCCCAGCGAGCCGAGCGTGATGCCCGTGACCGACGCGATCCGCCCGGACGTCGCTGCCACGCCGCGGCGCAGCGCGCGGACGCCGGAGGCGATGGCGGCGATGCCGAGGGGCAGCGCGAGGAGAACGAGGTACGGCAGCGCCGGCAGGGCACCGAGAGCCAGGAATGCGCCGGAGCCCAGGGCGAGGGATGTCATGCCCGTCTCGGAGCCGCGCGGCGCAAGGTCGAGGTCGAGGTCGGTGGACAGCTGGTCGGTGCTCATGGAGTTCACGGTAGGCCCGGCTTCGTGGCCGGCGTATGGGCGCTGCTACTCGGTCTCCCCTGAGTAGCGGGCCGGTGCGACGCCTGCCGCCGAACGGCCGCTCAGGGCGGGGCGGTCCCGCCTGCCCCACCGGCCGGGATGGCGCCGATCGGGTGGAATACGGGTGAAGATCCGGCGCGCCGCGGGTGCGGCCGCATCCGAAGAAACGATCGGGCCTTGGTACGACGGGCGCGTTCCCACGCGACCGAAAGGTGCTCGCCCATGCCTCCCACAACCCGCAGTGCGCCAGAGCCGGGGACGCCCCGGCGACCGGAGCCCCGCCGTCGGCGCGGTCTGGCGGCGCTGGTCACCGGCATCCTGATGGCCGCCGTCCTGCCCCTGGCCGCGGGGGCCCCGCAGGCGCAGGCCGCCGTCGGCATCGCCGAATACCCCGTACCCACCCCCAGCACCCCGGTCGGCATCACCACCGGCCCGGACGGCAACCTGTGGTTCACCGAGGCGGTCGGCAACAAGATCGGCCGGATGAGCCCGGCCGGCACCCTCATCGCCGAGTACGCCCTGCCCGGCGAGTTCAGCACCCCGCACGACATCACCACCGGCCCGGACGGGAACGTCTGGTTCACCATGCAGCACTTCGACTCCCGGGTCGGGAAGATCGACACGAACGGCACGGTCACCGAGTACCCCCTCCCCGACCAGTTCGTCGAGCCCACCGGCATCACCGCCGGCCCCGACGGGGCCATGTGGTTCACCGAGCAGAACGCCCACCGGATCGCCCGCATCACCACCACCGGCACCCTCACCGAGTACCCCCTGCCCGCCGGCTCCGGCCAGCCGTCCTACATCACCACCGGGCCGGACGGAAACCTCTGGTTCACCGAGATCGGCGACAACCTCATCGGCCGCATGACCCCGTCCGGCGTCGTCACCGAGTTCCCGGTCCCCGGCGGAGGCGGCCCGACCGACATCACCACCGGCCCTGACGGGAACCTGTGGTTCACCGTGTTCGGCGGCAGCCGGATCGGCCGGATCACCCCGTCAGGCGTGATCACCCAGTACGACGTACCGTCGAACGGCCTCGGGCCCCAACCCCAGGACATCGTCGCCGGACCGGACGACAGCCTGTGGTTCACCGACCGCAACAGCGGGCAGATCGGGCGGATCAGCACGTCCGGCGTCATCGCCATGTTCCCCCTGCCCTCCTCGGAGCGCGGCCCCTGGGGCATCACCAAGGGCCCGGACGACGACATCTGGTTCGCCGAGACCTCCAGCTTCATCGGCCACCTCCACCTCACCGACGCCGACCTGGCCGTCACGAAGTCCGACACGGGCTCGGACCCCGTCGTGGAGGGCCAGAACGTGACGTACACGCTCACCGCGACGAACAACGGCCCGCAGACGGCCGAGGGGGTCGTCCTGCAGGACACCCTTCCGGCCGGAGTTCAGTTCGTCTCGGCCTCCCCCGGCTGCACCGCGGCCGGCACCACCCCGGACGTCGTCACCTGTGGCATCGGCACCCTCACCGCCGGAGCGAGCGCCGCGCGGACGCTCACCGTGACGGCCACGACCGAGGACCTCGCCGTCGACACGGCGGGGGTGGCCGGCGCGGTCTCCGATCCGGCCCCGGCCAACGACACCGCGACGGAGACCACCACCGTGGACGCGGTCAGCTGCTTCGGCGAACAGCCCACCATCACCGGCACCCCCGGCAACGACCAGATCAACGGCACGCCCGCACGCGATGTCATCCTCGCCCGCGGCGGCAACGACACCGTCAACAGCGGCGCGGGCGACGACCTCGTGTGCGGCGGACCCGGGGCGGACTCGATCAACGGCGGGCCCGGCACCGACCGTGTCGCGGGCGGCGCGGGTGACGACACCCTCCACGGCAACCCGGGCGACGACACCGTGACCGGCGGCCCCGGCGACGACTCCCTGTTCGGCGACGTCGGCAACGACAACCTCGACGGCGGCCCGGGCACGAACACCAACAACGGCGGCCCCGGCACCGACGTCTGCGCCAACCCCGCAACGGGCCCCGGCTGCCCGTGACCCGATCCCGGCGGGGTGCTCCCGGGACCCGGACCGGGAGC
>NZ_JBSGXU010000171.1:0-17337 GCF_053610205.1 Streptomyces sp. NPDC054932
GGGAAACCCGGCTCCGCCGGGCACCGGGCTCTGCCCGGACCCGCGCCTCAAACGCCGGCGAGGCTGAATCGTCCCCGGCGGGGCTGAATCGGCGCGGCGGAGCCGGAAGGGGCTGTCGGCGCAGCCGAGTGGCGGGGTCGGGCGTGGGCGCGAAGGGAGGGCGGGGCCGTCGGCTAGGCCACCGGCAGGATGGCGTGGACGCGGTAGCCGCCGCCGTACCGGGGACCGGCGAAGCAGGAGCCGCCCAGCGCGCCCGTGCGCTCGCGCATGCCGAGCAGGCCGTGGCCGCCGCCCGGGTCGGCCGGCCCGGGGGCCTGGTCGCCCGCATCGCCCCCGTCGTCCAGGACCGTCACCTCCACCGAGGGACCGACCCGGACCACGCTCACCTCGGCCCGCGCGCCCGGTCCCGCGTGCTTGCGCACGTTGGTCAGCGCCTCCTGGATCACCCGGTACGCCGCCAGGTCCACCGCCGCCGGCAGCGGCCCCACCGCCGTCCCGTCCAGCTGGACGATGACCTCCACCGGCAGCCCGGCGTGCCGGAAGGTGTCCACCAGTTCGTCCAGGACGCCCAGGCCGGGCGCGGGCTCCGTCGGCGCCTCGGGGTCGCCGGACTGCCGCAGCAGCCCGACCGTGGCCCGCAGTTCGTTCAGCGCCGACCGGCTGGCGTCCCGTACGTGCGCGAGCGCCTCCTTCGCCTGGTCCGGGCGCTTGTCCATGACGTGTGCGGCCACTCCCGCCTGCACGTTGACCAGGGCGATGTGATGGGCCACCACGTCGTGCAGGTCCCGGGCGATCCGCAGCCGCTCCTCGGCGACCCGCCGCCTGGCCTCCTCGTCCCGGGTCCGCTCGGCGCGCTCGGCCCGCTCCCGGATGGCGTCGACGAAGGCCCGCCGGCTGCGCACGGCGTCCCCGGCGGCCGCGGCCATCCCGGTCCAGGCGAAGATCCCGATGTTCTCCTGCGCGTACCAGGGCAGCGGCCCGGCGAGCATGGCCACGCCCGTCAGCCCCGCCATGGTGAGCAGCCCGATCCGCCAGGTCGTCGGCCGGTCGGTGTGGGCGGCCACCGTGTACAGGGCGATCACCGCGCACATGGCGACGGGCGCCCGCGGCTCCCCGGTGGTCAGCTCCAGCAGCGACAGCCCGCAGGTGACGGCGAGCACGGCGCGCGGCTGCCGGCGTCGGAACACCAGGGTCGCCGCGCCGAGCAGCATCAGCAGCAGCGAGAACGGCTCGGGGGTGCGCGTCCCGAAGGTGGGCCCGTGCGGCCCGTGCGGATCGGCGAAGGAGCCGACGACCATGGCGACGAACGCCCCGAAGGCCAGCACGGCATCGGTGGCCAGCGGATGGGCCCGCATCCACTGCCGGGTGGGGGCGAACCGCCCGCGGTCTGTCGTCACCCCGATACGGTACGGCCTCATCCGCCGGCGCCCGCTACGGCGGCGGGCGCCGGCCCAGCGCAGCGCGGGAGCGCACCGGGCCCCAGTACGCCTGCGCCACGCACACCGCCATGACCGCGGCGATGGCGGCCAGGTGCTCCTTGCCCGCCAGGTTGTCCTTGATCAGCACCTCGACGATCATCGCCAGGATCACCAGGGCGCCGGTCAGGTACGCCCGGTAGCGCCAGCAGACGTAGATGGCCAGCCCCACCACCGCCGCCGAGGGCCCCGTGTCGTTGACGACCCGGTCGGACACCGGCAGGCCGAGGGGATGGTCCGCTCCCAGCGCGAGCCCGATCCGCGCGTACGTGGTCCCGGCGAGGGTGGCGACGTAGCCGATCAGCAGCGTGCGCCACCAGCCGATGCAGATCTCGGCGATCCCGAAGACGAGCAGGATCTGTGCGAGCGCCCCCCACACCGGCAGGTCCAGGGCCGGGACGAACAGGGAGAGGGGAGTGCGCAGCAGGGCCAGCCACAGCGGGTCGGCCGCCTTGACCGATCCGAGGTTCTGGACCGGCTGGAAGCCCCAGGGGGTGTTCTGCACGAACTGGAAGACCGCGGTCAGACAGACCGCGCCGATGGCCATCGGGATCGCCCGCCACTTGTGGCGCACGAGCGCGTCCCGGACGGTCCAGAACATGGGCCCCCACTCACGGCGGGCGAACCGCCGTGCCGACGGGGTGTTCCACGCTGTCAACGCCGGGTCTCCAGGTGTCTGCGGTGCAGCCACTTCGGAAGGCCTGGGGCCTCCAGGAAGCCCTCGGCCCGGCCGGCCGCGATACCGATCCGCAGCAGGTCCGAACTCTTCTCGAAGAGCATGAACCGCGGTTCCCAGATCGGCCGGTATTTGGCGTTGGCCCGGTAGAGGGACTCGATCTGCCACCAGCGGGAGAAGAAGCTGAGCAGCGAGCGCCACATCCTCAGCACCGGGCCGGCGCCGAGGCGGGAGCCGCGCTCGAAGACCGACCGGAACATCGCGAAGTTGAGTGAGACCTGGGTGACCCCGATCTCCTTGGAGCGTTCGAGGAGTTCGATGACCATGAACTCCATCAGGCCGTTCTCGGAGTCCCGGTCGCGGCGCATCAGGTCCAGCGACAGGCCCTTGGGGCCCCACGGCACGAAGGACAGCAGGGCCCGCAGATCACCGTTGCCGTCGGTGCACTCCAGCATCATGCACTGGCCGTCGGCAGGATCACCCAGACGGCCCAGTGCCATGGAGAAGCCGCGCTCGGTGGCGCCGTCGCGCCAGTCGTCGGCGCGGCGCACCAGCTCGGCCATCTCGTCGGCCGGGATGTCGCAGTGGCGGCGGATGCGGACCGTGTACCCGGCCCGCTTGACGCGGTTGTAGGCCTGCCGGACGGTCCGCATGGCGCGGCCCTCCAGGGTGAATTCGGCGGTCTCCACGATCGCCTCGTCACCGAGTTCGAGGGCGTCCAGGCCGTGCCGCGCGTAGATCTGCCCGGCTTCCTCGCTCGCGCCGTTCACGGCCGGGATCCAGCCGTGCTCGCGGGCCTCGGCCAGCCACGGCTCGATGGCGCCGGGCCAGGCCTCGGGGTCGCCGATCGGGTCGCCGGAGGCCAGCGAGACACCGCCGACGACGCGGTAGGTGACGGCGGCCTTGCCGGTGGGGGACCAGATGACGGACTTCTCGCGGCGCAGCGCGAAGTAGCCGAGCGAGTCGCGGTCGCCCTGCCGGGCCAGCAGCGCACGCAGCCGCTCCTCGTCCTCCTCGCTGAGCGGGTCGACGGCGCGGCGCGAACGGAAGGCGGCGAACAGCACGGCGAGCAGCAGGAGCATCGACATGACGTTGATGGAGACGTCCACCCAGCCGGGCGGGGTGATCGCCTCGAAGGCCCGGTCGTCGGGCGCCAGGGTGATCAGCCGCATCACGCCGTACTTCCAGCGCTCCGGGAAGGATGCCTCGGCGCTGAGCGGGGAGGTGTTGGTCGCGCCGACGAGCAGGGCCGCGACCAGCGAGGTGAGGAGCAGGCCGATGGCGGCGACGGCCGTGGCGAGCGCCGGGTTGGACCGGTCGCCCCTGGCGTAGAACTCGTGGCGGCCCAGCAGCAGGGCCCCTGTGAAGGCGGCGGTCAGGGCCAGGGAGACCCAGTTCTGCGGGTGTTCGCGGATCTCCTCGTGCGTGGAGAGCGCGTAGGCGAGCAGCAGGGCCAGGAGGCCGCTCAGGACGAGGCTGAGGATCCAGGAGGCCCGCTTGCGGCGGCCGAGGGTGACGGCGAGCAGCAGGGTGAACAGCCCGGAGGCGAAGCCCGCGGTGAGCATGTACGGGGTGTAGAAGTCGTCGGTGTTGTGGCGTCTCACGTCCTGCCCGAGCGAAACCCACACCGCGCTCAGGAAGTTGAGGAAGGTGACGACGCGCAGGTACCACACCGCGAACGCGGCTCCGCGTCGCGAACGGGTGCTCCCCCGGCCGGTCTCCCGGCCGCCCCCCGCCGCCCTGCCGGCGGGGTCGCCGCCGGTCTCTTTCCTGTCGGCTGACGGACCGGTCGCCGGTGGGGCGGTGCGGTCGGTCTCTGCGCTGGTCAAACGGACCTCTCCCATAAAAAGCGATCATATGGGGCGCAGCTGTTCCTGATTGAGCGGTCGGGGGCCACGGCCTGGTCAGGACCGGGGGCCCCGGCGGCTCATTCCGTCGGCTCCTCCGCCGCCCGCTCCGGGAGTTCCGCCGCGAGTGCGGCGGCCGCCTGGACGAGGGGGAGAGCCAGTAGCGCCCCGGTACCTTCACCTACTGTGACGCCGTGATCGAGCACGGGGTTGAGCGCCATTCGGTCAAGTGCCTTCGCCTGGCCCGGCTCGCCGCTCGCCTGTCCGGCCAGCCACCAGTCGGGCGCCCGGAACGCGGCCCGCTGGGCGACCAGCCCGGCCGCGGCCGAAACCACACCATCGAGAATGACCGGAGTGCGGCGCACCGCGCACTGGAGCAGGAAACCGGTGACGGCGGCCACGTCCGCCCCGCCGACCGCGGCCAGCAGCGCCACCTGGTCACCCAGGACCGGGCGGGCCCGGCGCAGCGCGTCGCGGATCGCCGCGCACTTGCGCATCCAGGCCAGGTCGTCGATGGGCAGTCCGCCGCGGCCGGTCACCACCGAGGCGTCCGTTCCGCACAGGGCCGCGACGAGGGTCGCGGCGACGGTGGTCCCGCCGACGCTCAGGTCACCGAGGACGACCAGATCCGTCCCGGAGTCGGCCTCCTCGTCGGCGATCCGCATCCCGAGCCGCACCGCGGCCTCGGCCTCCTCGGCCGTCAGCGCGTCCTCCACGTCGATCCGGCCGCTGCCGCGCCGGACGCGGTGCCCGACCACGTCCGCGGGAAGCAGCCCGGGGTCGCAGTCGAGCCCCGCGTCGACGATCCGTATGGTGGCGCCGAGCCGGCCGGCCAGGATGGATACGGGGCTGGCCCCGTCGAGGACGGCCCGCACCAGTTCGTGGCCGGTGGACGCGGCCCGGGCGGAGACGCCCCCGGCGGCGATCCCGTGGTCGGCGGCGAACAGCACCACGCGGGGGCGTTCGATCGGCTTGACCGGAACCTGCCCCTGCGCGGCGGCGAGCCACTCGGCGAGCTCGTCGAGCCGGCCCAGCGCGCCCTGGGGGACGGCGAGGCGCTCACGGCGGTCCTCGGCATCACGCCGGACGCCCCCGTCGGGGCGCTCGATCAGATCGGAGAAGTCGTCGAGATTCAGCGTGCTCATCTGCCAGAGAGTACAGCCGGTAAGGCCCTCCCTCAGGCCTTGGGCGCACGGTTCCGGCCCGGTCGTACGACGCCGCGTTCCCCTGCTGTTGCCCGGCTCCTCCCCGTCAGTCCTTGAGCACGGTCACCTGGCCCGCGACGACGAGGAGCACGTGCTCGCACTCGCCCGCGACCGCCGCGTTCAGCCGACCCAGTTCGTCGCGGAAGCGGCGGCCCGAGGCGGTCGCCGGGACCACCCCCGAGCCGACCTCGTTGCTGACCAGCACCACCGGACGACGGGTCGCGCGCACGGCCGCCACCAGCTCCGCGGTCCGCTCGCCCAGCCGGTGCTGCCCGCCCCCGGCCCACACCGAGTCGTCCCACGCCCCGGCCCGGTCCATCGCGTCCGTCAGCCACAGCGCCAGACAGTCGATCAGCAGCGGCGGCCCGTCGGCGGCCAGCAGCGGGGCCAGCTCGCACGTCTCCACCGTCCGCCAGCTCCCCGGCCGGCGCTCCCGGTGCAGTCCGACCCGCTGCGCCCATTCCGCGTCCCCGTCGCGGGTGCCGCCGGTGGCCACGTAGACCACCTCGGGGAAGGACTCCAGCCGCCGCTCCGCCTCCACGGACTTCCCGGAGCGGGCCCCTCCCAGCACCAGGGTCCGGCGCGGCAGATCCGGCACCGGGTGGTAATCCCCGACGATCACGGTGGTCCCGTCCGGCACCGCCCGGGCGCCCGCGGCCCCGCAGCGCCGGTCCAGCTCACGGCCCGGCGGGGTGTCGTGGTCCAGGTGGACGGCGATCACGTCCGTGGCCGGGCCGACGGCGCCGCTCGCCCGCAGCCGGGCGAGGGCCTCGGGCCGGCCCAGCACATCGGCGAGGACCACGTCGTACGGGCCCCGGCCGGTCCGGTCGGACGCCCCGGCCGGGGCCCCGCCGGGCGGCAGGTACAGCAGTCGGCCGCCGTCCGGGCCGGTCACCTCGTACCCGGTGCCCGGCGCGTCCATCGGCACGGCCCGCACCCGGTGCCCGGAGATCACCGCGAGCTCCTGCCCGTCCGGCACCCGCCCCGCCGTCGGCAGCCCCGGCGGCAGCTCGACCGCGGGCCCGTCGTGCGGGTGGGTCAGCAGGACCTGCCGCACACCGGCCAGCGAATGCCCGGCCCGGGCACCGGCCAGCACCGCCCCGGGGGTCAGGTCCAGCAGCAGCGCCCCGTCGACGAGGAGGGCCGTGGCGGCGCGGGCCCGCGCGCCGACGGAGACCGCGCAGGCCGCGCAGGGGCAGCCGGGGCGGGGCAGGCCCTCGGGCGTTCCGGTGCCGAGCAGAGTGAGTTCCACAGGATGATCCTCCCGCGTCGCCGAGACTGCTGCGCGCCCGGTTACTCTGCGGGCAGACTGAGGGGCAGGAAGCGTGCGAGCAACGGAGGCGGACATGGCGTGGACGTGGCGGTTCGAGACGGCCGACGGCACCGAGACGAGCCCGTCGGTGGTGCCCGAGGAGTTCACCACGCAGGGCGACGCGGAGTCCTGGGTCGGCGAGTACTGGAAGGACCTGCTGGAAGGCGGAGTCGAGCAGGTGAAGCTGTCCGACGACGGCGGGACCGAGCTCTACACGATGAGCCTGCGCGCCGCCCTCGAAGCCTGAGCAGCGAACGCGAACGAGTACGACGGAGCCGCCGGGTCGTGACCCGGCGGCTCCGTCGTTGCTTCGTCGTTGCGCCGGGCCTCAGCCCCGCACCCCGCACAGGTGCAGCAGCGCGGCCACACCCCGGTAGGGGTCGATCCGGCCCGCCCGGTCCTCGGCGGCCAGCAGGCGCTCCAGCTCCTCGTCGGGCGGCAGTGCCTCGCCCGCCTCGGTGCCGTCGGTGAAGACGCGCACGCCGTACCAGGACTGCAGGGGCGCACCGATCCCCGACAGGGTGGCGGTCAGTCCGGCCAGCCGGTCGGCGCGGACCTCCAGGCCCAGCCTGTTCGTGTAGTCGACGGAGTCGAACGCGGCCAGCGCGCCCTTCCAGTCGCCGTCCAGGCCCGGCCGCATGGCGAGCGCGTCGCCGTTGCGCACGAGCAGGGACAGCAGCCCGCCCGGGGCCAGCATCCGGGCCAGCCCGGCGAGCATGGCGTCCGGCTCGGGCACATACATCAGCACCCCGTGGCACAGCACCACGTCGAAGCTGCCCGGCAGGAAGTGGGCCCCGGTCTCGCGGCCGTCGCCCTCCATGAGGCTGACCCGGTCGCGGATCCCTGCGGGCTCGGCGGCCAGCGCCTCACGGGCGACGGCCAGCATGCCGGGGTCCTGCTCCAGGCCCGTCACCTTGTGCCCGGCGCGGGCGAGGCGCAGCGCCTGGGTGCCCTGGCCCATGCCGACGTCGAGAACGCGCAGCCGCTGCCCCACGGGGAAGCGCTGCGCGATCTGTTCGTCGACCTGTCGGCCCACGAGCTCCTGACGGACCGCGTTGCGCAGTCCGCCCAGGCCCTCGAGCCACAGGCGTGCCCCCTCGGCGAAGCCTTCCCCCGACGCGCCGGGCGTCCCTCCGGTCAGGGCCGTTCCCCGCGCTTGACCTGCGGCTTCGGCAGACGGAGCCGGCGCATCTGGAGAGTGCGCATCAGGCCGTAGGCGATGGCGCCGCGGCGGGGCTCGTCCGGGAAGCGCTGCACGAGGGACTTGCGCAGACGGAACACCAGGCCGATGGAGTCGAGGACGATCAGCACGATCACACCGAGCCACAGCATCAGCGCGATGTTCTGGATCGCCGGCTGCCGCACCATGCTGAGCACCAGGATGACCACTGCCAGGGGCAGGAACATCTCGGCGACCGAGTAGCGGGAGTCCACGTAGTCGCGCACGAACCGGCGGACGGGACCCTTGTCGCGGGTCGGCAGGTAACGCTCGTCGCCATTGGCCAGCGCCTCGCGCTGCTTGGCCATCTCGGTACGGCGACGCTCACGGGCTCGCTTGGCATCCTCCTTGCGGTTGCCGGTCGAGGCCACCACGGCCTTGCGCTGCGACTGGGCCACAGCACGCTTCGGCGTAGGGCGGCCCTTCGGGGCCTGCGGGTCACGGGGCTGCGAGAGGTCGGCGCTCACCTTGTCGGTGGCGGCGGCCTTCTCTTCCTTGGAGGAGCGGCTACCAAACA
Organism: Streptomyces sp. NPDC054932; assembly: GCF_053610205.1. Taxonomy (NCBI): domain Bacteria; kingdom Bacillati; phylum Actinomycetota; class Actinomycetes; order Kitasatosporales; family Streptomycetaceae; genus Streptomyces; species Streptomyces sp. NPDC054932. The sequence continues at coordinate 8,252 of NZ_JBSGXU010000171.1, forward strand.
CAAAACCCAAGCCTACGTGGTTGCGGGCATGGGCCCCACCCCGCTGGGGAACGATCCGGCAACGGCGGGCGTCTTCCCATTGCACGGTGCGTGCGGTGGGCCCGTTCTCCTGGGATCACCTACTCCTTACGCCTGATGGGGCGCGGGTGTAGTCGTCCTGGAGGAGGAGCGCATCCGTCCTCGAACAGTGCGGTAATGGAGACAGGGCCCGTACTGTGGGTTCTGTCGGTGACCTGGAGCACAGTCCGTCTAGAAGGGGGCGCGCGAAGCCCATGAGCGGTGTCATGAAGCGTATGGGGATGATCTTCCGCGCGAAGGCGAACAAGGCCCTTGACCGGGCCGAGGACCCGCGCGAAACCCTCGACTACTCGTACCAGAAGCAGCTGGAACTGCTGCAGAAGGTGCGTCGCGGAGTCGCCGACGTGGCGACCTCCCGCAAGCGCCTGGAGCTGCAGCTGAACCAGCTGCAGGGCCAGTCCGCCAAGCTGGAGGACCAGGGCCGCAAGGCCCTCGCCCTCGGGCGCGAGGACCTGGCCCGTGAGGCCCTGTCCCGTCGCGCCTCGCTCCAGCAGCAGGTCAGCGACCTGGAGGTGCAGCACCAGACGCTGCAGGGCGAGGAGGAGAAGCTGACCCTCGCCGCCCAGCGGCTCCAGGCCAAGGTGGACGCCTTCCGGACGAAGAAGGAGACCATCAAGGCCACCTACACGGCGGCCCAGGCGCAGACCCGGATCGCGGAGTCCTTCTCCGGCATCTCCGAGGAGATGAGCGACGTCGGCCTCGCCATCCAGCGGGCCGAGGACAAGACCGCCCAGCTGCAGGCCCGCGCCGGTGCGATCGACGAGCTGCTGGCCTCCGGAGCGCTCGACGACCAGAGCGGGCTGGGCTCCAAGGACGACATCCAGGCCGAGCTGGACCGCCTCTCGGGCGGTACGGACGTGGAGCTGGAGCTCCAGCGCATGAAGGCCGAGCTGGCGGGTGGCCCGTCCGCCCAGCAGCAGGCCATCGAGGGCGGCGCCCAGGGCAACGGCCAGCAGTCGCAGACTCCGCACCGCTTCGACAAGCAGTAGGACGGGGCCCGTCATGATTGTCCGCATCATGGGGGAAGGTCAGGTGGAGCTGGCGGACAGCCACTTCATCGAGCTCAACAAGCTGGACGACGAACTGCTCGCCGAGATGGAGAACGGTGACGAGGAGGGCTTCCGGCGCACGCTGGGCGCGCTGCTCGAAGCCGTACGGCGGCTCGGCGAGCCGCTGCCCGACGATGCGCTGGAGCCGTCCGAGCTGATCCTGCCGGCCCAGGAGGCGACGCTCGAGGAGGTCCGGGAGATGCTCAGCGACGACGGGCTGATCCCGGGCTGACCCCGGGCCGGCCCCGGCACCGACACGACGGCGGGCCCTCCCCTTCCCGGGGGAGGGCCCGCCGTCGTTCTCAGTGCGGCGGAGGCTTCTCCAGGGAGACGGTGTGGTCCGGGTCGGGGGTCCCGCCGATGAAGTTCTCGAACCTGCGGCGGGGCCGTGCCCAGCGCCGGTCGTGGTGGAAGGCGCGCAGTCCCGCCCTGGCCCGGGCCCGCGGGCGGTTCGCGTAGAACCTCTTCGCGTACGGGGACCCGGGCCGGGCCAGCCGGATCGCGCCGACCAGCGCGAGGAAGGGGACGACCAGGCCGAAGAGGGCGGTGCGCGCCTTGCCCTTCCACAGGGCGATCAGGGCCAGGAAGAAGTTGGTGGCCGCGTTCATGACGACCAGGCCGCGGCTCTGGCGCTCCTCGGCGGACAGGTCGTTCACCCCGAAGGGCACGAATCCGCCCAGGACCAGGGCCACCAGGGCGGCCGTCACGACGACGATCTCCACGCTCTTGCGGCCCTGCTCGCTCCAGTAGACGTCGTCGAGGTGCAGGATCAGCGCGAACTCGTCCAGGACCAGGCCCGCGCCCAGACCGAAGATCACGGCCGAGAGCACCGCTCCGAAGCCGTACCGGCCGCTGCCGACCGCACCGAAGCCGCCGATGATCACGAGGATCACGCCCGGCACCACGTGGTGGATGTGCAGACCGCCCGGGGTGACGTTCTTGAAGGGGCCCCGGCCGGCCCGGATCAGTCGGGTGATCACACGGGTGACCAGGAACGACATCACGAAGGAGAGCAGCGCGAGCAGGAGGGGCAGCTTCCCCGGTTCGATGATATTCCGATACCACCAGTGACCCATCCCACTGACTCCCTATTTGGAACGTAATGGGTAATTTACCGCTCACGCAGAGCGGGTACCGTTCCCGCCGATGACAGATTCGTTCGACGGCCCGCCCCCGATGCCGCCCCAGGAACGCGCCTCGTTCCTCGACGGCGTCCGTTTCGCGTTCGGCACCCTCACCGTGCTGCCCGCCCGCATCACCCGCTGGGACCGCCCCGCCGCCCGCACCGGAATGGCCTGCGCCCCGCTCGCCGGGCTGGTCGTGGGCCTGCTCGCGGCCGTACCCGGAGTGCTCCTGCTGCTGCTCGGCGGGGGTCCGCTGCTGGCCGCGACCCTCACCGTCGCCGTACCGGCCGCGCTGACCCGGGGACTGCACCTCGACGGACTCGCCGACACGGCGGACGGCCTGGGCAGCGCCAAACCCGCCGGCGAGGCCCTGCGGATCATGAAGCAGTCCGACATCGGCCCCTTCGGTGTCGTGACGCTGGTGATCGTGCTGCTGATGCAGGTGGCCGCCCTGTCCGAGATCTACGCCGACAGCTGGAACCGCGGGGCCCTCGCCGTCGTGGTCGCCGCCGTGGCGGCCCGCCTCGCCATGACCCTGGCCTGCCGCGAAGGCGTCCCGGCTGCCCGCCCCGAGGGGCTCGGCGCCGCAGTGGCCGGGGTGGTCCCGTACCGCGCCGCCGCCGCGATCACCGTTCTCACCGTCCTGGCGGCCGCGGCCGCCGCCCTCCCGATGGGCCTGCCGGCCGCCGGCCGGCAGGCGTTGGCCGTCCTGGCCGCCCTGCTCGCCGCGCAGCTGCTGCTCCGCCGCTGCGTACGCCGCTTCGACGGGGTCACCGGCGACGTGTTCGGCGCCCTGGCCGAGGTCGCGGCGACCACCGCGCTGATCGTCCTCGCCCTGGGCTGAGCGGGCCGACGGCGGCCCCGCGTACCCTCACCCCGTGGACCACACTGCGACGGACCTGCCCTCCGCCGCACCCGTCAGGGTGCTGCTCGCCGACGACCAGGCGCTGCTGCGCAGCGCCTTCAAGGTGCTCGTCGACTCGGAGCCCGACATGGAGGTCGTCGGGGAAGCCTCCGACGGCGCGCAGGCCGTCGAACTCGCCCGCCGGACCCGCCCCGACGTCGTCCTCATGGACATCCGGATGCCCGGCACCGACGGGCTCGCCGCCACCCGGATGATCAGCGCGGACCCGGAACTCGCCGCCGTGCGCGTGGTGATGCTGACGACCTTCGAGGTCGACGAGTACGTGGTCTCGGCCCTGCGGGCCGGCGCCTCCGGCTTCCTCGGCAAGGGTGCCGAGCCCGAGGAACTGCTCAACGCCATCCGCGTCGCCGCGGCCGGTGAGGCGCTGCTCTCCCCGGCCGCCACCAAGGGGCTCATCGCCACCTTCCTCGCCCAGGGCGGCGGCGCCGACCCGGCCGCCGCCGGAGCCTCGGCCGGGGCGCACGCGCAGCGGCTCGCCGCGCTGACCGTCCGGGAGCGCGAGGTCCTCGTACACGTCGCGGCGGGGCTGTCCAACGACGGGATCGCCGGACGGCTGGAGGTCAGCCCGCTGACGGTCAAGACCCACGTGAACCGGGCCATGGCCAAGCTCGGCGCCCGCGACCGGGCCCAATTGGTGGTAATCGCCTACGAATCGGGACTGGTGCGACCGCGCGCGGAGTAGCGCCGCAGTAGTACGCATACTGCGGACGCGGTATGCCGCACATAAGGACGGCACCTGCGAGCGACGAAACGGGCCACCCCGATGGGACAGGGTGGGAGTGCCCTCGGTTCGTCACTGCAGAGAGATCCCATACCCATGTCCTGGCTGTCCCGCTTCAGCCTCACCCAAAGGGCTCTGGTCGGCCTCGTGTCGATCGTCGCGCTGCTCTTCGGCGCCATAGCCATCCCGCAGCTCAAGCAGCAGCTGCTGCCCTCCATCGAATTGCCGATGGTGTCCGTGCTCGCGCCGTACCAGGGCGCCTCTCCCGACGTGGTGGAGAAGCAGGTCGTCGAACCGATCGAGGCCATGCTCAAGGGCGTCGACGGCATCACCGGCATCACCTCCACCGCCAGCGAGGGCAACGCCCTCATCATGGCCACCTTCGACTACGGCGACAGCGGCACCAAGCAGCTCGTCGCCGACGTCCAGCAGGCCGTCAACCGGGCCCGCGTCCGGCTGCCCGCCGAGGTGGACCCGCAGGTGGTGGCCGGTTCCACCGACGACATCCCGACGGTCATCCTGGCCGTCACCTCCGACAAGGACCAGCAGGCGCTGGCCGACCAGCTGGAACGTTCCGTCGTCCCCGTCCTGTCGGACATCGAGGGCGTCGGCCAGGTCACCGTCGACGGCGTCCAGGACCTCCAGGTCACCATCACCCCCGACGACGCCAAGCTCGCGGCCGCCGGCCTCGACGGCGGCGCACTCGCCAAGGGCCTCCAGGCGGGCGGCGCGGCCGTCCCCGCCGGCTCCTTCGACGAGGCCGGCAAGAACCGGACCGTCCGTGTGGGCTCCGGCTTCACCTCCCTCGCCCAGCTCGAGGAACTGCGCCTGACCCCCGGCCCGGGCAAGCCGGCCGTCCGCCTCGGCGACGTCGCCACCGTGAAGCAGGAGCCGGCCAGGGCCGACTCCATCACCCGGACCAACGGCAAGCCCAGCCTCGCCCTCGTCCTCACCATGGACAAGGACGGCAGCGCCGTCGCCATCTCCGACGCGGTCAAGGACAAGCTGCCCGAGCTGCGCTCCACGCTCGGCGCCGGCGCCGACCTGACCGTCGTCAGCGACCAGGGCCCGGCCGTCGCCAAGTCCATCTCCAGCCTCACCACCGAGGGCCTGCTCGGCCTGCTCTTCGCGGTGATCGTGATCCTGGTCTTCCTGGCCTCGCTGCGCTCGACGCTGGTCACCGCGGTCTCCATCCCGCTGTCCGTGGTCCTCGCGCTCATCGTGCTGTGGACCCGCGACCTGTCGCTCAACATGCTGACCCTGGGCGCCCTCACCATCGCCATCGGCCGCGTGGTCGACGACTCGATCGTGGTCCTGGAGAACATCAAGCGCCACCTCGGCTACGGCGAGGAGCGCGAGGCCGCCATCATCACCGCGGTCAAGGAGGTCGCCGGCGCGGTCACCTCCTCCACCCTCACCACCGTCGCCGTCTTCCTGCCCATCGGCCTCACCGGCGGCATGATCGGCGAGCTCTTCGGCTCGTTCTCGCTCACCGTCACGGCGGCCCTGCTGGCCTCGCTGCTCGTCTCGCTGACGGTCGTCCCGGTGCTCTCGTACTGGTTCCTGAGCGCGCCCAAGGGCGTCGAGCCCGGGAACGCCGAGAGCGCGGCGAAGGCCCGCCGCGAGGCGGAGGAGAAGGAGGCGCGCAGCCGCCTCCAGCTCTTCTACGTCCGCGTCCTCGGCTTCGCCACCCGGCGCCGGCTGACCAGTGTGGCCATCGCGGTGGTCGTCCTCGTCGGCACCCTCGGGATGACCCCGATGCTGAAGACCAACTTCTTCGACCCGGGCGAGCAGGAGGTCCTGACGGTCAAGCAGGAACTCGCGCCCGGCACCTCGCTGGCCGCCTCCGACGAGGCGAGCCGCAAGATCGAGAAGGTGCTGGCCGAGGTCGACGGCGTCAAGAGCTACCAGGTCACCGTCGGCTCCTCCGGCTTCCTCGCGGCCTTCGGCGGCGGCACGGGCTCCAACCAGGCCTCCTACCAGGTCTCGCTGAAGGACGCGGGCGAGGGCGACGCCGTCAAGAAGCGGATCGAGGACCGGCTCGCCGCACTCGACGGCATCGGCGACACCCGGATCACCGCGGGCGACGCCTTCGGCAGCCAGAACCTCAGCGTGGTCGTCAAGGCCGGCAGCGGCGAGGTCCTCACCAAGGCCACCGAGCAGGTCCGCGCCGAGGTGGCGAAGCTCGAGAACGTCGCCGACGTGCAGAGCGACCTGTCCCAGTCGGTGCCCCGCATCTCCGTGACCGCCACCCCCAAGGCGGCGGACGCGGGCCTGGACCAGGCCATGCTCGGCGCCGTCGTCGCCCAGGCCGTACGGGGCAACCCGGCGGGCAAGGCCGTGCTCGACGACACCGAGCGGGACATCGTCATCAGGTCCGCGCAGCCGGCCACCACCCTGGCCGAACTGCAGGCGCTCCCGGTCGGCCCGGTCAGGCTCGGTGACATCGCCGAGGTCAAGGAGGTCCCCGGCCCCGTCGCGATGACCCGGATCGACGGCGCCCGCGCCGCCACCGTCACCGCGCGGCCGCTCGGCGAGAACACCGGCGCGGTCAGCGCCGAGCTCCAGACCAAGCTCAAGGCCCTGAAGCTGCCGGAGGGCGCCACGGCCTCCATCGGCGGCGTCTCCGAGGACCAGGACGAGGCCTTCGGCTCGCTCGGCCTGGCCATGCTCGCGGCCATCGCGATCGTGTTCATGCTGCTGGTCACGACCTTCCGCTCGCTGGTCCAGCCGCTGATCCTGCTGGTCTCCATCCCGTTCGCGGCGACCGGCGCACTCGGCCTGCTGCTGATCACCGGCACCCCGATGGGCGTCCCGGCGATGATCGGCATGCTGATGCTCATCGGCATCGTCGTGACGAACGCGATCGTCCTGATCGACCTCGTCAACCAGTACCGCGCCCAGGGCCTGGGCGTCGTCGAAGCGGTCATCGAGGGCGGCCGGCACCGGCTGCGCCCGATCCTGATGACGGCCCTGGCGACGATCTTCGCGCTGCTCCCGATGGCGCTGGGCGTCACGGGCGAGGGCGGCTTCATCTCGCAGCCGCTCGCGGTCGTGGTGATCGGCGGCCTGGTCAGCTCCACCCTGCTGACGCTGCTGCTGGTGCCGACCCTCTACACGATGGTCGAGCTCCGCAAGGAGCGCCGCCGGGCGAAGAAGACGGCCCGCCTGACGGTGGTCCCGGCTCCTTCCGCCGCGGAGGAAGAGGTCCCGGCCAAGGCCTGACCCGTGGCGCGACAAGCCGAAGGGCCGCCCCTCGACACGAGGGGCGGCCCTTCGGGCGTACGGGGGAGGGGCGGGGCTACGGGAGCGCCAGCATCCGCTCCAGCGCGAGCTTCGCGAAGCTCTCCGTCTCCTTGTCGACCTGGATCTGGTTGACGAGGTTGCCCTCCGCCAGGGACTCCAGGGTCCACACCAGGTGCGGGAGGTCGATGCGGTTCATCGTCGAGCAGAAGCAGACCGTCTTGTCGAGGAAGACGACCTCCTTGTCCTCCGCGGCAAATCGATTCGCCAGACGGCGGACCAGGTTCAGCTCGGTGCCGATGGCCCACTTGGAGCCGGCCGGAGCCGCCTCCAGCGCCTTGATGATGTACTCCGTCGAGCCGACGTAGTCCGCGGCCGCCACGACCTCGTGCTTGCACTCGGGGTGGACCAGGACGTTCACGCCGGGGATCCGGGCGCGGACGTCGTTGACCGAGTCGACCGAGAAGCGCCCGTGCACCGAGCAGTGCCCGCGCCACAGGATCATCTTGGCGTTCCGCAGCTGCTCGGCCGTCAGGCCGCCGTTCGGCTTGTGCGGGTTGTAGAGCACGCAGTCGTCCAGGGACATGCCCATGTCGCGGACGGCGGTGTTGCGGCCCAGGTGCTGGTCCGGGAGGAACAGGATCTTCTCGCCCTGCTCGAACGCCCACTCCAGGGCCTTCTTGGCGTTGGACGACGTACAGATCGTGCCGCCGTGCTTGCCGGTGAAGGCCTTGATGTCGGCGGAGGAGTTCATGTACGAGACGGGCACCGTGACATCGGCGACACCGGCCTCGGTCAGCACGTCCCAGCACTCCGCGACCTGCTCGGCGGTGGCCATGTCGGCCATCGAGCAGCCGGCCGCCAGGTCCGGCAGGACCACCTTCTGGTCGTCCGAGGTCAGGATGTCCGCGGACTCGGCCATGAAGTGCACGCCGCAGAAGACGATGTACTCGGCCTCGGGCTTGGCGGCCGCGTCCTTGGCCAGCTTGAAGGAGTCGCCGGTGACGTCCGCGAACTCGATGACCTCGTCACGCTGGTAGTGGTGGCCCAGGATGAAGACCTTGTCCCCGAGCTTCTCCTTGGCCGCGCGGGCACGCTCCACGAGGTTCGGGTCGGACGGCGACGGCAGGTCGCCGGGACACTCCACCCCGCGCTCGCTCCTGGGGTCGGCCTCACGGCCGAGCAGCAGCAGGGCAAGGGGCGTCGGCTGGACGTCCAAAGGCTGGGCGGTGGTCACGACACGCACCCTTTCTGTTCTGCGACAAGGGACTTCTGGATCATCGCTTCGACTTCTCGTCTACTTGACGCTATCTATCATAACCGCTTCACGTCAGTTTGACGATGCCAATAGTGTCAATGTGACGCATCAGCCCACGATTCGCGGGGTCCGTCCCCGCGCGCGGTGTGCGAGCATGGAATATCTGAAACAAGCGTCGGGTCCCGGAATGAATCCGCGGTCCCGCTCGTTGCCACCGACGGCAAGAGTCCGACGTTTCCTCGCCTCCGGCGGGGAGCCGCCCACTTCGGGAGTGAATGCAGATGTCCGTACAGGACGACAAGACCACCGTGAGCGACGGCATCCTCCTGTCCGACGCCGCCGCCGAAAAGGTCAGGACCCTGCTGGAGCAGGAAGGCCGCGATGACCTGGCGCTCCGCGTCGCCGTCCAGCCCGGTGGCTGCTCCGGCCTGCGCTACCAGCTCTTCTTCGACGAGCGCTCCCTCGACGGCGACGTCGTGAAGGACTTCGACGGTGTGAAGGTCGTCACGGACCGGATGAGCTCCCCGTACCTCCACGGCGCCTCCATCGACTTCGTCGACACCATCGAGAAGCAGGGCTTCACGATCGACAACCCCAACGCCACGGGCTCCTGCGCCTGCGGCGACTCGTTCAGCTAAGCCTGAACCGCGCACGACGAGGGCCCGCCTCCGGTCGATCCGACCGGAGG
>NZ_JBSGXU010000172.1:0-17132 GCF_053610205.1 Streptomyces sp. NPDC054932
GGACATCACCCGGCCGGGCTCGGCGCGCATGGGTTGCTCCCAGGTCTGTGGTCAGCCGCGGACGGTCAGGGCAACCCGGCACACGTGATCGCTTCAAGCGTGGGGTACGACCGCGACCGGGGCTGTGGCGTGGTGGAGGACAGCGTGGACGACCGGGCCGAGATGGGTGCCGATGGCGGAGCGGCGTATCCGCCGGCCGACGACGACCAGTGAGGCGTCTGCCGAAGCTTCGACGAGCTGGTTGGCGGGTTGCCCCACCGAGCAGTCCACTTCGACACGGACTTCGGGGTACTTGTCGCGCCAGGGCAGCAGTTCATCGGCGAGCGCAGTCGCCATGGAGGTCGCCATGCCGTCCCGTACCTCGGGCGCGAGCAGCGCCGGGTCGAACGCGAAGGCGGGCGGCATGCTCCAGCGGTGGATCACACGCAGTGGGGCCCGGCGTACGGCCGCCGCGTCGAAGGCGTGGTCGAGGAGCTCGCTAGACGGGTAGGAGAGGTCCAGCCCGAGCACGACAGGCCGGTCCTTGTCCTTCCGTGGTGCGTCACCATCAGATCCGGGCAGGCAGTCGGCGTCCAGCCAGGCGCCCGGCCGCACGACCACGACCGGGCGCTTGGCCTGGGCGAGCACGGCCTGGGAGACGGATCCGACGAGGAATCCTGTCATCGCCCCCAGTCCGCGCGAGCCGAGTACCAGTACCTCGGCCTCCTGCGCGGCAGCGACCAGGACGGTCAGCGGCCGCCCGTCCACCTGCTCCGTGGTGATCTCCAGGCCGGGGTGCCGCTCGGTCAACTGCAGCGCGACCTCCCGGGGGATGCGCTCACCCCAGTACTGGGGTGACGGGGTGGCCTCGGTCTGCGACGCGTATCCGTAGGACGGGATCCACTCCTCCATGGCGTGCAACAGCTTGAGGGGGACCCGGCGCCGCCGGGCTTCCCGGGCGGCCCACTCGGCGGCGGCAAGAGATGCAGGGGATCCGTCGATTCCCGCAATGACCGTACGTGACATGGTGTTTCCTCCGGAGCCTATGGGGCGAGTACCGTCGTCCGTCGTCGGCGGTGTGTGTCCCACCCTTCCCTTCCGTACCGTGGGGGAGCGATGGTCCAGGAGACCCGGGGAACGGGCCGAACGTCCCTCGTCGCCCGGCCGGACAGTGGCTGTGCCGGACACGGACGTGCGCGGTGCCCACACCAGTCACTGAGCACCTGGTACGCGAAGCGGCCCGCGTCCCTCACAGAGGGAACGCGGGCAACGGCGATGCGGAGCGCTGTGAATGGTCAGTCGTGGGGGATGACGGCCACCGGCGTCCGGCAGTGGTGCAGGACCGCACGGGTCACACCTCCGGTGTGGGGACCGAGCCGGGATTGGCGGTTGCGGCGGCCCATGACGAGGAGGCCGGCCGTGTGGGAAGCTTCCACCAACCTTCGCGCGGGGTGGCCGGGGCGGATCTCCCCTGTGACGCGCAGGCCGGGGTACGCATGCCGCCACTGCTCGATCACCTGCGTCAGGTCTCGTGCGGTCCTCGCGTCCGCAGCTCCGGGCGCCATGGCCGAAGCGGTCAGTGCCGCATCGCTGCCGAGCCCCCGCTGGGTATGCGGGCTGTGTACGACTCGCAGGGGTACACCGAGCCGGTGGGCCCGGGAGAAGGCGTGGTCCAGAACTTCGTCGCACGGGTGCGAAAGGTCCAGGCCGAGGACGATGCCGCCGTTCGGGATCGGAGCGCGGCCCGGAACCAGGACGACAGGATGCCGGGTACGGGCGACCACGGACAGGGCCACCGAACCGGACACGAACCCGGCGACCCCGCCCAGACCGCGGGAACCGAGCACCAACAGCTCGGACTCCTCGGCGGCCCCGCACAGAACGGTGGCCGGCTCGCCGCACAGCTCCTGCGCGACCACGTCCAGGCCCGGATGCGTGCGCCGTATCCGCTCGGCCGTGGAGCGCGGGTCCACGTCGTACGGCTCCAGCCTGGTGCGAGAGCCGATGAGCGGTGAATGGACGTCCGGTTCCAGGCCCCACACGTGCACGAGGCGAAGGGCGAGACCGCGTCGGCGCGCTTCGTCCGCGGCCCAGGCGACGGAGGCCAGGCTCTCGCGAGATCCGTCGAGCCCGACGGTGATCGCCCGGGACCGGCGGACCCCGAGATCGGGTGGAGAGGTTGGCACGGGGTGGAACACGGAAGGACCTCCGGCAGAAAGGGATGTCGGGTGCCGGCAATGGGTGGGGGGGAGAGCCGGCGGTCACCAAAGGCGGGCAGCGTCACCAGTGATCGGTCCTGGCGTGTGCGATCGTGCGAGTGCTTTCGGTGCGAGCTGCACAGGCAGGATGTTCGGCGATCGGGAGGTAGGCGCTGATGACCTTCCCCTTCCCGTCGGGTCTGGGGGAGGCACTCCAGTGGGCGGTCAACTGCGTGACGATGGAGAGCCCGCGGCCGTGCTCCGCCAGGGTGCCAGGGAGGGTGACCTTTGGAATCGGGGGCGCGGGATGGGGGTCCGCTACCTGGGCGATCAGAGCTTCTCCGGGGACCAGGGTGAGCGCGACCATGCATTCGCTCGTTGAAAGGTCCGGATTGGCGTGCGTGACGGCATTGGTGACCAGCTCACTGCAGACCAGCGTGGCAGCGTATTCCAAGTCCGGATGGCCCCACCAGGCCAACTGGCCCGAGACGAAGTCCCGTGCGGTTTTCACGGATTCAGGGCGGCTGGGCAAATTCATGCAGGCCGAGACGGCGGTGGGTGAGGCCAGTGCCTTGAGCATGTTGTCGCGCGTGATCTGGTGGGAGTTCATCGCTTGACCTCGTTCCTCTTCCGCGGTCGTGGACGGTCTTGCAGAGCGCTCGGGTGGACGCTGGGGATGGCCGAAGTGCAGCCAACGAAGTGGCTCTTGCGGCTACCGTTACGCTCAGCGAACCGTGATTCACTCGGCGTGGATATCCCGTGGAGGGTGCGGTACCGCGTAAGGCGCGTAAAGATCGTTTCGTGGACGGGGGCTTCCGGTGCCGCGTGAGCGCAACACCTTGCTGGAGGGCGTGCTGAGGCAGCTGAGCTGGTCGCAGGCCACAACCGCCCGGCATCTGCAGCGTGTGGCGGCCGAGGTCGGTGCCGACGACCTGAAAGCGGTGTCGGCCTCGCACGTAAACCAGTGGGTTCGTGGATCGCACCCTGAGCCGCCGGCGACCCGTATCTTGTGCGAAGCGTTGTCGCGAGGGCTGAGCAGCCGAGGGACCCATCGGGTCGTCACGGCAGCCGACATCGGGCTTAAAGACCCTGATGAGAAGGCAGGTTCCGCAACCCGGGACAGCGACTCGATCGCACAGCTCGTCGATCTCGGGGGGACCGACTTGGACCTGGAGCGCCGCCGCACCCTGAAAGGTGCAGCCTTCTCTCTCGCGGGGATGTTCCTGCCGTCCGACCGATGGTGGCAGAACACCGTCACTGCAGCTCAGTCGCGGAAGCCGTCGGACGCATGGCAGGTCGGCCCGGGCGACGTGGCCGCCGTACGGGAGATGACGCAGCTGCTTTCCCAGCGTGAACAGCGCCGCGGCGGCCAGGACGGCCGCTCCGCCCTCGTGGCCTACCTCCGGGCCGACGTCGCCGGATATCTCGGCGGCCGATTCCCGGACCACCACACGCGGCAGGAGATGTTCACTGCTGCCGGCGAACTGGCATACCTGGCAGGCTGGACCGCTTTCGACTCCTCCGAGCACGCCCTCGCCCAGAGGTGGCTCGGCGTTGCCCTCCGGCTATCCGCCGAAGCCGACGATGCTCCCTTGGCCGGACATATCCTCCGGGCCCAGGCGCACCAGACCCTGGACCTCGGTCATCCCACCCAAGCCCTCCAATTGGCCGAGGCCTCCGTCGCCCACCGCCGCTACACAAATGCCAGCCCGCGCGAACGCTCCCTCCTGGGGGTCGTTCATGCACGCAGCCTGGCGGCAGCCGGCCACAAGCAGCAGGCCATTGCCGCTCTGCTGCGCGCCGAAGACGACCTGCGCCACGCTGAGAGCGGAGACGGTGAGCCTGCCCGAGTGTTCTTCTTCTCCGAGGCAAGCCTCGCCCACGAAACGGCCCGCACTCTGCAGGGCCTCGGAGATCTCCGCGGAGCTGAACGTGAGTTCCAGCGCAGCGTCCGCACCCGCCGCGCCCAGCCTTTCGCCCGCACACATGCGGTCACCCTCGGCCTCCTGGGCGCGGTGCAGATACAGCGCGGAGCTGTCGATGCGGCCTGCGCCACCTGGTCCCAAGCCCTGGACACCATGCAGGGAGTCCAGTCCGGTCGGGCCCTGGACACCGTGGTCCAGATGCGCCGATCCCTATCTCCATATCGAGGCCGCGGAGGAACGTCGTTGGCCCAACTGGACGATCGCGCCCGCATGGTGATCAGCCGGGTACGCTGACCGGGCCATCACAGCACCGGCTCGGACCGGGGAACACCCAGGCCGAGCGGGTAGTCGTAGGGGAGGATTTCGTGGACGACCCGATCACGTTGGAGGCCGTCGCCCATGTCATCGGCGGCCACGAGAAGCCGGCCGACGACTACCAGGGCGGAGTCGAATCGATCATCCGCCTTCGCCCCGACCTCCCGCTGGATACCTTGCAAGGCCTTGAGGAGTTCTCCCACCTGATCGTCACCTGGCGCTTCCACCTGGGATCCGATGCCGACCTTCACCTCGGAGCCCGCAGCCCCCGCAACAACCCGGAGTGGGAGCCCACCGGCACCTTCGTGCACCGAAACCACCGGCGCCCCAACCGAATGGCGACCAGCTTTCCCCGGCTGCTCAAGGTCGAAGGACGGGATCTGCACGTCACCGACCTTGATGCTGTCAACGGCACCCCGATCTACGATCTCGGCCCCTACTTCGAGCAGATGGGACCTCGCGGCCCTATCACCAGCCCGGCGTGGCCGGCGGTGATGCTGGAGCATTACTGGGACCCCGCTGCCGAGCGACCCTGACCCTGGGAAGGGACACCGGACGGTGCTTGCTTGGGCCTCCATGCCCCTGGCACGGCGGGCTCAGTGCCGCGGCCGCCGACGAGTGAACACGCAATGGTCGGGGCTGGCGTTGATTCCGAAGGGCAGCCCGATGCGGTCGAGGAGAAATTCCTGGCCGACGGCGTGCACACCGTACCCGCAGTGGGGGTGCAGGCTGCACAGGCCCGTTTCATCAGGGCGCTGGCAATGCCCTGGCCACGGCTTCATCGGCCACTGCCAATCCGCGCACCTGCCGATGGCCAGGCTAAGCGTCAATCCCTCCAGGTTGCCGAACGAGGCCCAAGGCTCGTTCGATGACGGTTCGGAAGGTGACCGACAGGACGTCGACCGGCCGGACACGCTGGTCGGCGGCCACAGGGGTGAGGCTGAAGCCGGCCATCGAATCGGCCTTAGCTAGCGTGCCCAGCGGTACGACGTGCGAAGTCCGGCCGTCAGTGTTACGGGCCTGCTGCTGCCCTTCTTCGCCGGGCGCTTTGCCACCGGCAACCCTCGGGAATCAACGAAGGGGAACTGCGCTGAGCGCCACGAGGCCACGGTTGTTCAAGGAGGGTTTACCGGCCGAATGCGTATGACCTGTCGGCCAGGCAGTTCGGCACGAACGTGTCGCATAAGCGAGATCCCGGCGCGCTCGGATCGGTAGGAGCTGACACCGTCGCTTCCTGACCTGAGCGGGCCCACCACGCCGCCCTGCTCGCCGACGTCCGGCCCCCAGCCATAGGAAGTGCAGCACCCGGCCACCCGGTTCGGCTTCTGCCGCAGAACGAGTGCAGTGGCAGCGAGCGACGTCACCAGCGACCTCCTGTGCCTATAGCGTCGGCTATTCCGTCCATTCGCCGACGGCAGACATGAACGACTGGATTTTCTTCCGGAGGGCATGTCAACGTACGAGTGTCCGCACTTCCAATGGCTCAGGAGTCGGTGCGAGCTTGCGGAATTCGTCCTCGCGCACCCGAAAGGTATCGGTCGTGGGATCCCGGAACCCCCTGGATATGGAAGGGTTTGTGGTTGTACTGACCGTCGAAGGCTCGCCTTCGCGGGAGGTGGGTAGACCCCGATCGTTCGGACGGCTGGGCGCAATATAGTCCCGGAACCCCGGTTAGCGAAACCGGGGATTCTTCGCATCATAGCCTCGGACGTGTTCGTGGCCGCTCGCTCTGTTCTGTGGGCGGGGGAGTGTGAAGACCGGAGGATCTTGATTGGCGCAGGGTGGGAGTTATCGGTTGCTCACGCCGGCCGAAGTAGCTGAATGGCTGAAGGTCGGCGAAGTCACTGTGAAGAACAAGTACCGATCTTGGGGGCTTCGCCCCCAGAAAGTAGGTCGCCTCCTCCGATTCCGTGAGCGAGATGTCGTTTCCTACCTCGACAGCAGGTACGGATAGGGGAGCCTCCCGTGAGGCCCAGTAGGGAGAATCTGAAGCTTGGCCCGCGTGTTGCAGAAGTGTAAGGACGACCCGAGGAACGTTCACTACCCGTGTGGGCAGACCCGCTGCGGTCATCCGTGGACCGTCCGGTACCGCGAACCAGGCGGCAGGGCGGGAGGTCAGCGAGAGAAGTCCTTCGAGAAGAAGGGACAGGCCGACGCCTTTGCCACCAAGGTGGAGCGGGACAAGGATCTCGGCACTTACATCGCGCCGACGGGTCTCTTGCATCCTCTCGTAGCCGTGTACCGCGAGTTCATCACGTCGGGGGATCGCGCAAACGGTACGAGGTACCAGTATGAGACGAGCCTGCGTCTCCACGTGCAGCCGTACTTTGGCAGCACCGCCATTGGTGCTGTAAGGCCGAAGGACCTCCAGGCATGGCTGAAATGGATGGTCGAGGAACGTGGCTACAAGGAGTCGACGGCGATCAACCGCTATGAGACTCTCGCCGGAGTCTTCAGCTTCGCCGTCGCCAATGAGTACATCACCAAGAACCCGTGCCAGCACGTCCGCACCAGCCGACGGCGTGTGAAGCGTAAGGCGAAGAAGACCATTCGTCTGCCCACACTGGAGGAGATCGAAGCCATAGAGAGACACCTTCCGGGCCCGTACAAGCTCCTCGCGTGGTTGATGGCCGGCTGTGGGTTGCGTATTGGCGAGGCGTGCGCCGTGACGCTCCAGCAGTTCGACTTCGAGGCAGGGCTGATCTTCGTGGACCGTCAGGTCACGCAGGACGGCGAGAACGAGGAGCCAAAAACCGCTGTCCAGAAGGCGATCACGAAGGGCCGGGGACGGGCCCACTGCGTAAGGCACCTCAAGTGGCGTGACTTGGACGAGGGCCGAGCGGTTCCGCTGCCGCCCAGCATCGCTGCCAAGGTGCAGGAGCACGTCCAGCGGTATGGAACGTTTCGAGTCAGAGATGCGGTGAACCGGCTCCCGGGCGACTACCTCTTCTCGAACGTCGGGGGCACCAACATCCTCATGTACTCGCTCGTCGACCGTCTGTGGCGGAAGGCCAAGCAGAGCGCGGGCATCACAAGGACGATCACCCCGCATTGGCTGCCCACTTCTTCGCTTCGGCGGGACTGTCGAAGGGCGTACCGGTGACGGACATGGCCGAGTGGCTCGGGCATCGGGATCCACGCATCACCCACGAGACGTACGCGCACGTGATGCCCGACGCCCCGGGACGACTGAGGGCCCTGATGGATTCGGTCTTCACGCGCGAGACCGAGCTGAGCCTGCCGCTCGAGTTCGAGACTGTGGTCCAAGCGGCCTGACGCCCAGTGACGCCATCGCGATGTGCCGATCCGATCCGCCCGTGAATGACCGGGTTCAACGCTGCGTAGTCAGCACCGAACCAGCACGGGAGAGGTTGCCGGGGGTGCTGACAAGGGCTTTCGGGTCAGCACCGAACCAGCACGGGAGTCAGCACGGGGGGTGCAAAACAGGCTGATCCACGCGTTTGCGGCGGGTGTCGACGGGGCGTTCCGGAAGCCTTCAAGGTGTCCGAGGCGGCGATGTGGTGGTTGGGTACACAAGGTCGTGCCTGAATGTGATGTCCCGCCACATACGCCGCCGACCTGCGGGCTTCTACGGTGTGGCCACACCAAACGTCCCCGTAGACCCCGGAAGTGGTGCACATGACCTCCCCCGCAACAGCCGCACCATCAGCAACCGGAATCCGCAGGATCGTCGCCGCGAGCCTCATCGGGACCACCATCGAGTGGTACGACTTCTTCCTCTACGGCTCGGCCGCAGCACTGGTCTTCAACGAGTTGTTCTTCCCCGGCAGCGAGCCCCTGGTCGGCACCCTCCTGGCCTTCCTCACCTACGCGATCGGCTTCGCCGCGCGTCCCCTGGGCGGGCTGGTCTTCGGCCACTACGGGGACAAGATCGGCCGCAAGCAGCTCCTCGTCCTCAGCCTGCTCCTCATGGGCGGGGCCACCTTCGCCATGGGTCTGCTCCCCACCCACGCGAGCATCGGCGTCGGCGCCCCCGTCCTCCTCACCCTCCTGCGGCTGGTCCAGGGATTCGCGCTCGGCGGCGAGTGGGGCGGGGCGGTGCTGATCGTCTCCGAGCACGGGGACGACAAGAACCGCGGCTTCTGGGCCTCTTGGCCCCAGGCCGGCGCGCCCGGAGGCAATCTGCTGGCCACCGGTGTGCTCGCCGTGCTGGCCGCCGTCCAGTCCGACGCGGCCTTCCTCGCCTGGGGCTGGCGGATCCCCTTCCTGCTCTCCGGCGTGCTCGTGATGATCGGCCTGTGGATCCGGGTGTCGGTCTCGGAGTCCCCGGTCTTCCTGGAGGCGCAGGCCAGGGCCGCGGAGCAGGCCGCCGCCGGGGTCAGGGAGAAGCCGCCCGTGGCCGAGGTGTTCCGTACGAACTGGCGCGGAGTCCTGACCGCCATCGGCACCCGGCTCGGCGAGAACATCTCGTACTACGTCATCACCGCCTTCCTCCTCGTCTACGTCACCACCCACCTCGGGCTGCCCAAGAGCGACGGCCTGAACGCCGTACTGATCGGCTCCGCCGTCCACTTCGTGGCCATCCCGGCCTGGGGGGCGCTCTCCGACCGCATCGGTCGGCGCACCGTCACCCTCATCGGCTCGGTGGGCATGATCGGCTGGGCGTTCGCGTTCTTCGCGATGCTGGACTCCAAGTCCTTCCCGGTGATCGCCGCCGCCGTGACCGTCGGACTGCTCCTGCACGGCGCCATGTACGGTCCGCAGGCGGCCTTCATCTCCGAGATGTTCGACACCAAGGTCCGCTACTCCGGCGCCTCGATGGGCTCCCAGCTGGCCTCCATCATCGGCGGCGCACTCGCCCCGATCATCGCCGTGGCCCTGCTGCGCGACTACGACTCCTCCCTGCCCGTCTCGGTCTATCTCGCCGCGGCGGCCGCGGTCACCACGCTGACCGTCCTGGTGGCCAAGGAGACCCGCGGGCGTAGCCTGACCCGGGAACACACCCCGGTACGCGCCTCCGTACCCACCGCCCGCCGGGCCGGGCACGATCCGGTGTCCGCCGACAACTGACCCCCCGGTCGCGGGCGGCGCCGTCCGGGCCGGTGCCGCCCCCGTCCGAGTCCAGCACCACGGAGAGCACCCGATGGCCACCACCGAAGAGAGCGGGAGCGACGGCACCGGCGCGCTGCTCCGGCTGCGGAACCTCCTGGACCTGCTGGACCAGGGCGCACCGGCCGAGCAGTTCACCCCACCGCCCGCCGGGGCGTTCCCGGGCGGGGATCCCTCCGAGGCCGACGCGGCGGTGATCGCCGACGCGACCCGGGTCGCGCTGCGCATCCGCCGCACCCTCAGCCAGCACCGCCGCCGTGAGGCCGAACTCGCCGCCCTCTTCGACACCGCCGGCGACCTCGCCCGCCTCAGGGAGCCGGACGCCGTCCTGAAGGCCATCGTCCACCGGGCCAAGCTGCTCCTCGGTACGGACGTGACGTACCTGTCGCTCAACGACGAGGAAGCGGGCGACACGTACATGCGCGTGACCGACGGCTCGGTCTCCGCCGCCTTCCAGCAGGTGCGCCTCGGCATGGGGGAGGGGCTGGGCGGGCTCGTCGCGGAAACCGCCCGCCCGTACTCCACCGGCGACTACCGCGACGACCGGCGCTTCCGGCACACCACGGCGATCGACGGCGCCGTCACGGAGGAGGGCCTGCGGGCCATCCTCGGCGTACCGCTGCGTCTGGGCACCCGGGTGATCGGCGTCCTGTACGCGGCGGACCGCACCGCCCGTGCCTTCACGCCGGACGAGGTCGCCCTGCTGTCCTCCTTGGCCGACCACGCCGCCATCGCCATCGACGGCGCCCGTCTGCTGGACGAGACGCGCACCGCACTGGTCGACCTCAACGAGGCCTCGCGGACCATCGAGGCGCACAGTGACGCCATGCGCCGGGCCGAGGACGCCCACGACCGGCTGACCGATCTGGTCCTGCGCGGCGGCGACGTCGGCGACGTGGCCACCGCCATCGGCACTGTCCTGCAGGGCGGCACCCTCATCCACGACGCCGAAGGGGCCGAACTCGCGCGAGCGGGCACCGACTCCGGGCGCCCGTCCGCCCGGGCCGTCGCGGCCTCCCGGGCCGGCGGACGTGCCGTCTCCGCCGACGGAACCTGGGTGTGCGCGGTCCTCGCCGGGCAGGAACTGCTCGGCAGCATCGCGCTCACCGGCCGCGCCGACCTCGACGACGCCGACCGCCGTCTCTTCGAGCGCGCCAGCCTCGTCACCGCCCTGCTGCTCCTCCTGCGCCGCTCGGTCGCCGAGACCGAGGACCGGGTACGGGGCGAACTGCTGGGCGACCTCCTCGGCAGGGCCGCGGACCCGGCCGGGCTGTCGGCGCGGGCCCGCCGGCTCGGTGTGAACCTGGGCCGTCCGCACGCCGTGTTCGTCCTGCACACCGGGGCCGTGCCGCGGCCCAGGCTGCTGGCCGCCGCCGCCCGTGTCGCGCAGGCGCGCAAGGGGCTGGCGGGGCTGCACCACGAGGACGTGGTCCTGGTGTGCCCCACCGGGCCGGGACCCGCCGTCGATCCCGGGCCGGGTTCCGCCAGCGATGCCGGGCCGGGACCTGCCGCCGATCCCGGGCCGGGTTCCGCCACCGATGCCGGGCCGGGCCCGGCCGCCGCGAGCCTCGCGGGCGAGCTGCGGCAGGCCCTCGGCGGTCCCGTCACCGTCGGAGCCGCCGGGCCGGTCACCGCGCCCGCGGAGTTCGCCGATGCCTACGCCGAGGCCCGCCGCTGCCGGACCGCACTGCGCGCCCTGGGCCGCGAAGGCACCGGGTCCGCCCTGCGGGACCTGGGCTTCCTCGGCGTGCTGCTCGGTGACCAGACGGACCTGGGCGGCTACGTGCGCCAGACCCTGGGGCCCGTGCTCGCCTACGACGCGAAGCGCGGCACCGATCTCACGCACACCCTCCGGGCCTACTTCGACGCCGGCACGAGCCAGTCCCGGGCTGCGGCAGCGCTCCATGTGCACGTCAATACTGTGGTGCAGCGCCTGGACCGGATAGCCGGCCTGCTCGGCCGCGACTGGCAGCGCCCCGAGCGGGCGCTGGAGCTGCAACTCGCGCTGCGCATCCACCAGGTGAACCACCATGACGATCCCGGCCCGGGGGACTTCGCGGCGTAGCCTGCGGGAAGCCGGTTCAGCTGGCAGGCTGGACGGCATGTGCGGCCGTTATGCGTCCACCCGCAGTCCCGAGGACCTGTCCGGCCTCTTCGGGGCCACGCCCCCGGATCCGGGGCACGTGCTGGAGCCGAGCTGGAACGTCGCCCCCACCGATGCGGTGTGGGCGGTGCTGGAGCGTGCCGACCGGCAGAGCGGCGTGCTGGAGCGGCAGCTGCGCCCCTTGAGGTGGGGGCTGGTGCCCTCGTGGTCGAAGAGTTCGTCCGGCGGCGCGAGGATGATCAACGCGCGGGTGGAGACGGTGCACGAGAAGCCGGCCTACCGGCGCGCGTTCGCCAAGCGCCGGTGCCTGCTGCCGGCCGACGGGTTCTACGAGTGGCAGCCCGTCCCCGCCTCCGGTTCCGTGAAGGCGTACAAGCAGCCGTACTTCATCCGCCCCGAGGGCGGGGCGGTGATGGCGATGGCCGGGCTGTACGAGTTCTGGCGCGACCCCGCCGTCGCTGCCGACGACGATCCGGCGGCGTGGTGGGCGACCTGCACCATCATCACCACCGAGGCCTCCGACGCGGCCGGCCGCGTCCACCCCCGGATGCCGCTGGCCCTCGCCCCGGCGGACTACGAGGCATGGCTGGACCCGTCCCACGAGGACCCGGACGAACTGCGCGCACTGCTCGCCGCTCCCGCGGGCGGCCGGCTCGATGTCCGCGCCGTGTCGACCGCCGTCAACAGCGTGCGCAACAACGGCCCCGAGCTCCTGGAGGAGCCCGCGGCCCCGGGTCGCTGAGGCGCACCCCAGTCCTCCTCGCTGTGGGCGCACGCCTGGGTGCAGGGGCGGTGACGCCCGCACCTGGGCCGTCTCTTTCGCCTCTCCTCCGGCACGGCCGGTGCCTCGCGTGATCGTCGCGCCGCGGATGAAGTAAAGAATCATTGACATGGTGTCCTGATTCCTTGACACTGCAGATGTCTGGTTTTCTTTACATGGGGAGTGGCAGTGGCAGTCGAGGAGAAACGCGCGTGGATCATGATCGTGGTCACGATCGTGTCGTACGGGGCGTACCTGGCCGTCGTCCTCGGTGGGTCCCGGAGCGGTCCGCTGGATCAGCAGCCGTACGCGGCGGCGCTGCTGTGGACGGTCGGTGCGGCCATCGCGGCCTCGATCGCGCTCCACATCACCGTGTCGCTCGTGTCGCCCGAGGAGGGCAGGGTCAAGGACCAGCGCGACCGGGAGATCCACCGGTTCGGTGAACACATCGGACAGTCGTTCGTCGTGATCGGCGCCGTGGCCGGGCTCCTCCTGGCCATGGCCGAGGCGGACCAGTTCTGGATCGCCAACGCGATCTACCTCGGCTTCGTCCTGTCGGCGCTGCTCGCCTCCACGGCGAAGATCGTCTCCTACCGGCTGGGCTTCCACCCGTGGTAAGGCCCACCAGGGTCACCAACAGCATCCGGGCCCTGCGCTTCGCCAACGGCGAGATGACCCAGGCCGAGCTCGCCCGCCGGATCGGGGTGACCCGTCAGACCGTCATCGCCATCGAGCAGGGCCGCTACTCGCCCTCTCTCGAGAAGGCGTTCGAGATCGCCCGCGTGTTCGCGGTACCGCTCGACACCGTGTTCCAGTACACCGTCACCGAGGGAGACGACTCATGAAGGCCATCGTCCAGGACGTCTACGGATCGCCCGCGGTCCTGCGGCTCGAAGAAGTGGAGCGACCGGTGCCGGGCCGTGGCCAGGTGCTCGTACGGGTGCGCGCGGCCGCCGTCGACCAGGGCGTCTGGCACCTCATGGCCGGCATGCCCTACGCGGTCCGAGCCGTCTCCGGCCTCCGGAGGCCCAGGACACGCGTCCGCGGCATGGACGTCGCGGGGCTGGTGGAAGCCGTCGGTCCGGACGTCACCCGCTTCCGGCCGGGCGACGAGGTGTACGGCAACTGCTCCGGGTCGTTCGCCGAGTACGCCTGCGCCAAGGAGAACACGCTCGCACCCAAACCGCGCGGCCTCGACTTCGAACAGGCCGCGGCCGTGCCCGTCTCCGGGTGCACGGCACTGAACGCCGTACGGGACAGCGCACGGGTCACAGCCGGTCAGAGCGTCCTCGTCCTCGGCGCATCGGGCGGTGTGGGCACCTTCGCCGTCCAGGTGGCCAAGGCCCACGGGGCCCACGTCACCGGAGTGTGCAGCGCCGCCAAGGCGGACCTGGTCCGCTCCCTCGGCGCCGACGAGGTCCTCGACTACGCGCACGAGGACCCCGTCGACGGCAGCCTCCGCTACGACGTCATCCTGGACATCGCGGGCAACCGGCCCCTCTCCCGGCTGCGCCGCGCCCTCACCCCCCGCGGAACCCTCGTCATCATCGGCGGCGAAGGCGGCGGCAATTGGATCGGCGGCAACGAGCGCCAGCTGGGCGCGCTCCTGCTGTCGCCCTTCGTCGGCCACCGGCTCCGCCCGCTCGGCACCCTGGTGCGCCGGCGCGACCTCGAAGCCCTCACGGAGCTCATCGAGGCCGGTGCGGTGACCCCCGCCATCGACCGGACCTACCCGCTGGCCGAGGTGCCCGATGCCATTCGCCACCTGCGGGACGGCAGCGTCCGCGGCAAGCTCGCCATCCGGCTATGACGCGCCGAGCCTGATGCGGGCGGCGATCGGCAGATGATCGCTGCCGGTCTCCGGCAGGGTCCAGACCTCGGCGGCGGTCGCCCCACGGGTCAGGATCTGGTCGATCCTGGCCACCGGGGCCGCCGCGGGCCAGCTGAGGGCGAGCCCCCGCCGCGGCGCGCTCATCCGGGAGGTCAGCGGAGCCAGACCCCGGTCGTCCACCGTGCTGTTGAGGTCCCCCAGCAGGATCACCCGCTCCAGCTGCTCGGCGCCGACGGCCGCGCCCAGCAGCCGGGCGCTCTCGTCCCGGAGGCCGGAACCGAAACCGCTCGACCGGAAGCGGACCGAGGGCAGGTGTGCCACGTACACCGCGATCTCGCCCCGTGGCGTGTGCACACCGCAGCGCAGGCCACGGCTCCAGCCCTCCCCGATGCCCGCGGGCTTGATGTCCATGCGGCGGACGTCGGTGAGGGGAAGCTTCGACCAGAGCCCGACCGTGCCCTCGACCGCGTGGTACGGGTACTCGGGTGCCAGCGCCGCCTCGTAGGCCGGCAGCGCGGGCGGCGTCAGCTCCTCCAGGGCGATGAGATCCGGCGCGGACCCGATCAGGGCGCGCGCGGTGCCCGTGGGGTCGGGGTTCTCGTCACTGACGTTGTGCTGGACCACCGTGATGTCGTGCGCGCCGCGGTCCGCGGGCAGGAGCAGTCCGCCGAAGAGCCCCGCCCACGCGGCCGCGGGCAGCAGTACCGCGACCAGCGCGGTGACCGAGCGGCGTACCAGCGCCGCCACGAGCAGGACCGGCACCGCGAGGCCCAGCCAGGGGAGGAAAGCCTCCAGCGCACTGCCCAGGCGGCCCACGGCATTGGGCACGGCGGAGTGGAACACGAGCAGGCCGGCGGTCAGTAGGGCGAGCGCCGCGAGCACGCGCCCACGCGTCCACGGCGTGCGGCCGTGCGCGTCGGTGCCCCAGGGCCACCAGGGCCCCGGGCTCTCCCTGCGCCGGCGGGCGGTGCGCCGCGCACCGCTCCTCGCCACGTCCACCACCGGAGTCCCACCCGTCTGCCCAGGACACTTCTGCGCCTCGCGTCCCGCAGCCGTGTGCGTGACGTCGCCCCGTACGACGCGTGATCAGGCGGACGGGTTCCCGCCGGAGCGCGTGTGGAAGAGTGATCACCCGGGGTGGCGGCCGTACAGGGCGGTCCGAGGAGCGAGGACGGGATACTCGTATGGGTGCGGCAAGGATCGCGGTCGTGACGAGCGAGAGCGGCGCCGAAGCGGACGCGGATCTCCCGCTGATCCTGACGGCGCTGCAGGATGCGGGCCTGGCTGCGCAGGCGGTGGCCTGGGACACGGACACGCCGGAATGGGGCGGCTACGACCTGGCGGTCATCCGGTCGACCTGGGACTACGCGGACCGGCTGGCGGAGTTCCTGGCATGGGCCGACGCGACGGCCGAGGTCACCCGGCTGTGGAATCCCGCGCCGGTGGTGCGCTGGAACAGTGACAAGCGCTATCTGCTGGAGCTCGCCGGGCGCGGCGTGCCCGTCGTACCGACCCGGTTCGTCGAACCGGGCGGGGACTGCGACGCGCAGGACTTCGACGGGCCGCACGGAGTGGTGGTCAAGCCCGCCGTCTCCTCGGGGGCACGGGACACCGCGCGCTACGAGTCCGGCCGCCGGGCGGACGCCGAGCGTCACGCGCGCATGCTGCTGGACCAGGGCCGCACCGCGATGGTCCAGCCGTATCTGCCGCTCGTGGAGGAGGGGGAGCGCTCCCTGATCTTCTTCGGCGGCACCTTCAGTCACGCGATCCGCAAGCAGCCCCTGCTGACGGAGGCGGGGCTGATCGACAACTTCAGGGTGCCCCACCCCGGGGCCGCCCCCTACCGCCCGTCCGATTCGGAGCTCCGTACGGCGCGGGCGGCCCTGGACGCCGTTCCCGCCCCGGGCGAGCTGTTGTTCGCCCGGGTGGACCTGGCGTTGAACGGGGCCAGGGAACCCGTGGTCATGGAGCTGGAACTGATCGAGCCGAATCTGTTCCTGCAGATCAACCCGCAGGGGCTGGAGCGCTTCGCCGGGGCGGTCGCGGGCGCCCTGGACGCAGTCCGGGAGGCCGGCGCGTAGCGCACCGGCCTCCCGATCGAGCCCGCAGGGGAGTGCGGACAGTCTGTGGGGCGTGTCCGACCTGGGCCGTCTCTAGCCGAGGCGGTCCAGCCGGACGCGCCGACGGCGGCGCAGCAGGAGACCCACGGCCGCACCCGCCACGGCGGTCACGGCCACACCTGCCGTCGTCCACCAGACGGCGTACCCCTCGGTGGCCGCGGCTGCTTCCGGTGCCTGCGACCGGGACGCGGCCGAGGCCGAGGCCGGAGAGGGCGATGCCGCCGGTGCCGCGGCGGACGGTGCGACGGGAGACGTCGCGGAGGGGACCGGAGCGGGAGTGCCCGGCGCCCCGGTGCCCGGAGCCGGGTCCACCACGGGTACGCCTACTTCGAGTTCGCCGTGCCCCAGGGCCGGGAAGCCCACGTCGACGCTGACCTTCCACGAACCCGGCGGCAGTGCCTCGGCCGTGGTCCAGCCGGCGGGAGCCGCAGCGGGATCGCGGACCAGACGCCAGGGCCCCATGGTGCGGGAGCCGTCGACACTGACCGCGTTCACGGTGGCGGCGACGGCCTCGTCGACGGCGTCCCCGTCGTTCTCCCAGGTGACGTCGGCGGTGACGTGGCCCTCGCGCTGCCCGGTCACCACCACCTTCACGGTGTCACCGTGGGCGTGGGCCGCGGAGGGGAGCAGGAACATGAGGCCGAGTGCGGCCAGGGCGGCAGAGAAAACGATTCGTATGCGCATCGTCGGGGTGCTCCGGTCAAGATGAGGGGTGCCGGCGGACGGCCGCCCGCAACTACCCGCACAACCCCCGGTCGCTGTGACAGACGCCGCAAACCGGGTGGAGCAGGACACGGACGCCTGGCATCATGGCTCCCGTGATCATGTAT
>NZ_JBSGXU010000173.1:0-16692 GCF_053610205.1 Streptomyces sp. NPDC054932
TTGCTGGTACGTCCAGTACGAGCCGCGGCCCTCCGCCTTGCGATGCACCGCACCGGACGCCGCGACCCGGCAAACCTTTCCGGCCACAGCACTAGGTCGTGTCCGCAGGCCGTTTCCTTCGGATCACCCAGCAGTAGGATTGTCGGATCCGTCTGGCAGGCTGCGTCCGTGGAAGAGCTCATAGGAACCCAGAAGCCGGTACGCAGGATCCTCGACCCGGACGAGGCGATCGCCGTACTGGAACGCACTGTCCCCGGGCTGGTGGAACTCCGTCGGCAGGAACCGGCCGTTTTCGACTGGAAGGCGGTCGAGGAACGACTCGGAACGGCTCTGCCGTCCGACTTCAAGTCGCTCGCCGAGTGGTATCCGGCCTTCGGACTGGACGACTTCCTGGGCGTCTGCACCCCTTGGCCCGGAGAGGAAAGCGGCTGGGCCAAGGCGACGGACGAGGAACTCAAGGGCTTGGACTCCGCGTACCCCGCCGAGCTGCGACCCGCGGAGCTCGCCTCGACGAGCCTGATGTCCTGGGGAGACTCGCAGGAGGGCGACGGGTTCCTCTGGAGTGTGCTCGGGGACGATCCCGAGCATTGGCCGGTCACCATCTGCTCCCGCAACGGCCCCTGGTGGCACTACGAGGGCGGCATGGTCCAGTTCCTGGCGGAGCTCTGCGACGGAACCCTGGACCCGTGGGCGCTCCCTCCGGTCAAGCCCGAGATCACAGGCTGGGCCGTGGAGGGCGGCGGGTGGCGGCAGACTGCCTGAGCCGACTCGTCTGACCGATCCGGCCGGGCCCGCGCCGCCCGGCAGGACGAGCTCTACGGGGTGTCCGGGCCGCCTTGCCGGCTGGGCTCCTGCCCGTACGTGCGCAGGACGCGGCGGGCCACGGAGGTGATGTGCAGTTCGTCCGGCCCGTCGAGGATGCGGGCGGCGCGTCCGGTACGGAAGAGCGCCGGCAGCGGGGTGTCGGGACCGAGCCCGGCGGCGCCGTGCACCTGGATGGCGGAGTCCGTGACCTGCTGGAGCATGCGCGCGGCCGCAACCTTGGCGAGCCCCACCTCCGTGCGCGCGTCCCGCCCGGCGTCGATCAGGGCCACCGCCTCGTGGACGAGGGGGCCGGTGGTGCGCAGGGCGAGCAGGGCGTCGAAGACGTGGCTCTGGACCAGCTGCTGGTCGGCGAGGGGCCCGCGGGATCCACAGCGGGTGGCGGCCCGCTCGCACATGAGGTCGAAGGCGCGCCGGGCCTGGCCGAGCCAGCGCAGGCAGCGCAGCGTACGGCCGAGCTGCAGCCGCTCACCGGCGATGGTGAGAGCGTCGCCGGGCTCGCCGAGGAGGTGGTCGGCCGGGACCCGGACCCGGTCGAGTTCGATCTCGTACTGGCCCCCCGTACCGAGGACGGGCAGTTCGCGCACGACGCGGAAACCGGGCGACGCAGTGGGCACGAGCAGCAGCGACAGCCCCTCGCGGTCACCGGAGCTCCCACCGGTCCGGGCCATGACCGTCACCAGATCGGCGCCCGCGGCGCCGGAGGTGAACCACTTGCGGCCGGTGACGAGCCAGCTGCCGTCCGGCCCGCGCTCGGCACGGGTGGCGGTCCGGAACGGGTCGGTGCCGGGCACGTCCGGCTCGGTCATGGCGTAGCAGGTACGCAGGTCCCCGGCGACCAGCGGCTTCAGGTACGCCTCGCGGACCGCGCTCCCCCCGTGCCGCGCCAGCATCGTCACATCGAGCAGCGGGGCGGACCCCAGCGCGGCCGGACCGTGGTCACTGGCCCCCTCCGCCTCGGCCAGCGCGGCGTACGCCCGGAATCCCAGCCCGCCACCGCCCAGTTCCACCGGGAGCGGCAGCGCCCACAGGCCCTCCTCCTTCGCCTGGCGGCGCAGTTCGGCCAGCACCTCGGCCGCCGCGGACCCGCCGCGGTCCAGCACGGCCTCCCGTGGGATCACCCGGGTGCGGACGAACCGGTCGACCCGCTCCCTCAACTCATCCGGCCCCGACGCCTGTTGCACGTCCGAGGTGTGGTCCGTGCCTGGATCCGTCACTTCTTTCCTCCTCATTCCCGGGAACTCGCGGGAACGGCCGACCGACTCCCTGTCCGTGGAACTGGTCGGGTGCGGACGCTCCCGGGTTCCCCAGATTCGGTAAGACCCGGGCGCCGGCCACCGCCGCGCCAGGAGAGGAGAGGCATGGCGTCACCAGCAACCACGCAGACGGTCCGGCCGCTCGACACACTGCGCTTCGACACCTCGGGGGCCCCGCAGATCACGAGCGTCGTCGCCGATCACCTGCAGCTGCTCGGCGCGCGGACGGACGGCCCCGGACCGGGGGACGCGTCCACCGGCCGCGCCGCCGTCACCACGCTCACGGGCGGCGGTTTCGACCCGGCGCACGCGACGGCCACCTGGGCGGATCCCCTGAGCGGGCTCGCCGACGAGGCCACGGTGCAGGCCGCGACCGGCATCATGGCCGTACACGGCAGGCGCGACGGCAGCCCGCGCGGCCTCGCCGTCGACTACGCGGCCACCGCCACCGGAGTCCTGGCCGTGCAGGGGCTGCTCGCGGCCCTCGTGGGCCAGGCCCGCGGCGGCGCCGCCCGCCCGGTCACCACCAGCGCGGACCGGGCGGGCCTGCTCGCGGTCTCCCAGTACCTCGCCGCCGCCGGGGCCGACGAGGGCGAAGCAGCCGAACTCGCTGCCGGAGGACCCCCGTTCGCCTCTGCCGACGGCGTCCTCTTCGAACTCGAGACCCTCGATCCGGGCGCCTGGGCCGCCTTCTGGAAGGCCCTGGAGGCACCCGCGGACGCTTTGCGGGCAGGCTGGCGGCCCTTCCAGTTCCGCTACGCCACCGCCTGCGCCCCCTTCCCGGCCGCCCTGCACACCACAGCGCGCTCCCACCGCTGGGAGCGGATCCGCCGGGCCGCCGATGCTTCCGGCGCCGAGGTGTGCGCCCTGCGCCCGCTCGCGGAACGGGCCGCGGAACGGGCCGCGGAACACGACGGCGCCGCCCCCTGGTCCCTCTCACGCTCGGCCACCGGACGTCTCACCGCCAGGTCGGCACGGCTGCCCGACGCGGCACACTCCGGCGGGCCGCTGGCCGGGCTGACCGTGCTGGAGGCGGGCCGCCGCATCCAGGCCCCGCTCGCGGCGCATCTGCTCGGGCGCCTCGGCGCGGACGTGATCCGGATCGAACCGCCGGGCGGCGACCCGCTGCGCGGCATGCCCCCCGCCTGCTCCGGCATCTCGGCGCGCTGGCTCGCCCTCAACCGGGGCAAGCGGGCCGTCGAGATCGACATCAAGCGGGAGGCCGACCGGCGCCGGCTGCGGGAGCTGACCGCCGGGGCGGACGTCTTCCTGCACAACTGGGCGCCGGGCAAGGCCGCCGAGCTCGGCCTCGACTCCGAGGACCTCGCACGGGTCAATCCCGCGCTCGTCTACGCGTACACCAGCGGCTGGGCCGATCGGGTCGCGGACGCCCCCATGGGCACCGACTTCATGGTCCAGGCCCGTACGGGGGTCGGCGAGGCCGTCCGCCCCGAGGGCGAGGCCCCGGCGCCCTCGCTGATGACCCTGCTCGACGTGCTGGGCGGACTGCTGGGCGCCGAGGCCGTCCTCGCCGGACTGCTGCTGCGCGAACGCACCGGCCACGGCGTTCGGGTGGACTCCTCCCTGCTCGGCGCGGCCGACACGCTGACCGCCCCCGCCCTGCGCCGGGCGGCCCGCGGTGAGAACCCCCGGCGAGCGGCCGGCTTCCGGCGGCCGCGGCCGACGGCGGACGGCTGGATCGCGCCCGCCGACGCCGACGCCCGCGCGGTGGCCGCCCACGACCTGGGCCGCCTGTCCACGACCGAGGCCCTGGCCCGGCTGCACGAGCACGGGCTGACCGCGACCGCGGTCACCACCGAACTGTCCGATCTGCACCACGATCCGCGCTTCACCGGCTCGATCAGCCGCGACGCGCACGGCGCCCCCACAGTCCCCGACCCCTGGAGCTTCGTATGACCGCCGACCGGCTCGTACTGCACGACCTGCTGCCCGCCGAACTCCGCCGGTCCTGGGTGGTCGACGGGACCTGCCCCGATCTCGACCTCTACAGCCTCTTCCGGGCACGCCAGATCGCCGACCTGCACCGGACGGCCGTCATCGACGCCAAGGGCAAGCTCTGCTACACCGCGCTGGACCGCAAGGTCCGATGTCTGGCCACCGGTCTACGGGAACTGGGGATCGGCCCCGGCGACGTGGTCGGCGTGCAACTCCCCAACAACCGCTTCGCCGTCATCGCCGATCTCGCGCTCGCCGCGCTCGGCGCGATCGCCCTCCCCTTCCCGGTGGGCCGGGGCGTCCTGGAAGCGGAGTGCCTGCTGCGCCGCGCCGAGGCCGTCGCCGTCATCGCGGCCACCGAGCACCGGGAATTCCGGCACGCGGCGGATCTGAGCACGCTCGCCCCGTCACTTCCGGCCCTGCGCCACGTGATAGCCGCCGGCCCCGGAACCACGCCTGAAGGAACGATTCAGCTGTCGGGGCTGCTGCGGTCCGACCCCAGTGGATTCGTCCCCGCCCGGTCCGATCCCGACAGCGCCGCACGCATCCTCGTGTCCTCCGGCTCCGAGGCCGAGCCGAAGATGATCGCCTACTCGCACAACGCGCTGGCCGGTGGGCGCGGGAACTTCCTCGCCTCCCTCATGCCGGACCGGACCCCGCCGAGCTGCCTCTTCCTCGTACCACTGGCGTCCGCCTTCGGGTCCAACGGCACCGCCGTCACCCTCGCCCGGCACGGCGGCACCCTCGTCCTGCTCGACCACTTCACCCCGGAAGCGGCGATCACCGCGGTGCGCGACCACCGGCCGACGCACATCCTCGGCGTGCCCACGATGGTCCGCATGATGCTCGAACGCCTCGACGGGACGGACGAGAAGCTGCCCGCACCCACCGCGCTGGTCCTCGGCGGTGCGCCGCTCGACGAGACCACCGCCGCCGCCGCGGCCGGGGCCTTCGGCTGCCCGGTGGTGAACCTCTACGGTTCCGCCGACGGCGTCAACTGCCACACCGGGCTGGGCAACACGGTGCCGCCCACCGACGGGTCCGGGGTCGTCGCCGGCCATCCCGACCCCCGGGTCGCCGAGATCCGGATCGCCGACCCCGACACGCACGCGCCGCTGCCCGACGGCGCCGTCGGCGAGATCATCTCGCGCGGCCCGATGACCCCGCTGTGCTACGTGGGAGCCCCCGACCTGGACGCCCGCTACCGCACGCCCGACGGCTGGGTCCGCACCGGTGACCTCGGGTACCTCGACACCGACAGCGTCCTGCACGTCGTCGGCCGCCTCAAGGACATCGTCATCCGGGGTGGCGCCAACATCAGCCCGGCCGAGGTGGAGCGCGAACTCACGGCGCACCCCCAGGTCCGGGACGTGGCCTGCGTCGGCATCCCCGACCCGCTGATGGGGGAGCGGCTGGCCGCCTGCGTGGTGCCCCGGGGCGGACAGGCCCTCACCCTCGCCTCCCTCGGTGAACACCTCACGCGCCGCGGGATGGAACGGCGCAAGCACCCCGAGCGGCTGCTCCTGATCGCCGAACTGCCCCTGACGGCGGCCGGCAAACCGGACCGGGCGGCGCTGCGCGAGCGCCTCGCGGCGACCGCCTCGGTGGCTCAGCCGCTCGCCCAGGCGGGATGACGTCCGGGTCCCGGCGGCCGGACGCCCGCCGCCGGGACCCCTCGCTGCGCACACATGCAACCAGCCCTGGGCCCTGGTTGAGTCTCCCGTGGGGGGAGACACCAAGCTGGGGGCATGGACAGCGAAGCGCTCCATTCCATCGGAGACCTATCCCGCCGGACCGGCCTCACCGTGAAGACCATCCGGTTCTATTCCGACTGGGGCATCGTCCCCCCGACCGACCGCAGCCCGGCGGGCTACCGCCGCTACGGCCCCGACGCGCTCGTACGTCTGGACCTCGTCCGCACCCTGCGCGATCTCGGGCTCGACCTCGCGACCGTCCGCCGCGTCCTGGACCGGGAGATCTCCCTGCCGGACGTCGCAGCAGCGCACGCCAACGCCCTGGACGTGCAGATCCGTACCCTGCGCCTGCGCCGGGCCGTGCTCCGCGCGGTCGCCCGACGCGGCCCCACCCCCGTGGAGATGGACCTCATGCACCGACTTGCCACGCTCTCCCGGGTCGAACGACGTCGACTCCTCTCCGGATTCGTCGACGACGCCTTCGAGGTCCCGCACTCCAACCCGGAGTTCGAGACCCTGATGCGATCCGTCACGCCCGAGCTTCCCGACGATCCCACGCCCGAACAGGTCGAGGCATGGGTGGAGCTCGCGGAACTCTGCCAGAACGAGGACTTCCGTGCCGCGCTGCGCCGCATGGCCGACGAGCAGGCCGAAGAGCCCGACCGGCAGGGCGTCGGCACGCTGCACGACGCCCTCAACCGGGCGATGCGCGAACGGATCGCCGAGGCCGTGTCCGCCGGCCTCGTGCCGGCCTCGGCCAGCGGCGTGTTCCTGTCCGACTCACTGGGCGGCCTCTACGCCCACGCCTTCGAGTGCGCCGACGAGGGCGATCTGCGCCGCTGGCTCCTCGCCCGCCTGCGGACGACCGGCGACCCCCGTGCCGAGCGCTACTGGCGGCTCCTCGCCGTGGTCAACGGCTGGCCCGCGTCGCCGACGCTCGCCCCCGTGTACTCATGGTTCACCACGGTCTTCACCAAGGGCGACGCCGAACACCACAAGGGCCTGACGCGATGAGGACGCGCGGACTGACCTTCGGTCTGTACGCGGACGAACAGGGGTTGGCGTGGGTCGAAGGACTCGCCCGGGACGCCGTGCGCTCCCGCAACGCCCGTCACACCCGGATCACCAGCGTGACCGTCGCGGACTCCCTCCCCGGGGGCGAGGGGTCGACCGCGGACGCGTACGACTTCCTCGCGCACCAGTGGGCCGTGGAACATCCGGGGCAGCGCAGCGGCGAACGGCGAGCGGTCGAGCTGCGCGTCCGCCTGGTGTGTTCCCGACGGGCGCACCGGGTGATCCGCCGGACGGTGATCAGTGGCTTGTGCCCCGAGGAAACGGCCGCCCACGCCTGCCGCGTTCCCTGGACGGCCTGCTGAGTACCCCGGCCCCCGCACCGTGCGGGGGCCGGGGTCGTGCTCAGGAGCTGCCCATGGCCTTCTTCAGCTCGGCCGCCGCATTGCGGTAGACCGCCAGCAGATCCAGATCCTCGCCCGGGTAGTTGACGATCTTCACCTGCTTGGCGCCGGAGTCGGGCAGCACTGTGCCCGTGGACATGTGCGCGTTGTCCAGCACCAGCTCAGGCTTCTTCGCCGCGAGCTCGGCCAGCTGCGCCGGGGTCACGGCCTCGGGCCCGTAGGTGCCCACCGGGGTGGCGCCGGCGAGCTTCGCGGCCCAGGCGGTGAAGACCTGGGTGACCACCGCGGGGCTCCGGCCGCCCGGCCAGGCGGCCTGGACGTCCTTGTTCAGCTTCGTGTACTCGGTGTCGAAGCCGGTCTTCCACTGCGTGGCGGCCTCGGGGGTGCCGAACAGACCGGCGAGCCGGGCGACTTCGGCGGACACCTTGGTGGGATCGTTGTCGAGCTCCACCTCGACCAGCTTCGCCTTCGAGCCCGCCGCCTCCTTGATCTTCGCCGCGTACGGCTCGAACGGTGCGTACAGCACGAAGTCGGCCTTGGCCACGGCCGCGAGGTCCGACGGCTTGGGGTCGTAGTCGGGGGCGTGGTGGACGGACTGCGGGACGATGACCTTGACGTCCTCGGCCCCGGCGGCCTTGGCGAAGGCACCTTCCCAGGTGGTGGTCACGACCACCACGGGCTTGTCCTTCTTCGCCTCGCCGCCGCTCGTGGCCGGTGCGTCGGAAGCCTTGTCGCTGCCGCACGCCGCGGTCAGGCAGAGGGCCGCGCTCAGTGCGAGGAGGGAAGGGATACGGCCGCGGGTGCGCGCCATGAGCTGATTCTCCGTTCAGGTATGAAATGCACCGCGAGGACCAGTGCCCCCGCGGTCAGGACGAGGACCGGGCCGGGCGGCCAGTCCAGCCACAGGGCCAGGAGGAACCCGGTCAGATTCACCGCGACGCCGATGCCGACCGCCCAGAGGGTGATCGACTTCAGCGAGCTGCCCAGTCGGCGTGCGGCGAGTGCGGGCAGCAGGGTCAGTGCGTCGACGAGCAGGGCGCCGGTCAGTTTGATCGCCCCGGCGACGGCGATGGCGACGAGCACCAGCAGCGCGGCCGTCAGCGCCCGCACCGGCACGCCGGAACACTGGGCGAGTTCACGGTCGTACAGCAGCAGGCCGATCTCGCGCCGCCGCCACCAGAACAGGCCCGGCACGACGACGGCCAGCACGCCCAGGACGACCAGGTCGGCCGGGCCCACCGACAGGATCGACCCCCACAACAGGGCGAAGGCGCCGGAGGCGTTGACCCCCGACACGGCCAGCAGCAGCAGCGCCGCGGCGATGGCCAGGCTCATCAGCAGGCCCATCGCCCCCGACAGCCCGTCCGGGGTGCGGGCGAGCGGCGCCACGCCCGCACCGGCCAGCGCGCACGCCACCAGCGCGCACAGCATGGGGTCGAGTCCGGTGAGCAGCCCGACGGCGATGCCCAGCAGGGCGACGTGCATCATCGCGAACCGCACCGGCATGATGTCGAGCCCCACGATGACCACACCGATGACCGGCAGGCCGATCGCGGCCAGCAGCAGGGCCACGCCGGCCCGTTGCACGGGCAGCAGTTGGAGGAGTTCACCGAGGTCGGCGGTGGCGAGGATCACCGCACCTCCCGCAGCCGGCCCGCGGCCATCTCCAGTACGCGGTCGCAGCGGTCGGCCAGCGCCCGGTCGTGCGTCACCACGATGAGCGTCACCGGCAGGGAGGTGAGGACGTCCGCGGCCTCCACCTGCCCGTCGAAGTCGAGGGCGGCGGTCGGTTCGTCCGCCAGGAGCAACTCGGCCCCCGCGGCGATGCATCCGATCGCCCGGGCCAGGTACATCCGCTGCAACTGGCCGCCGGAGAGGGTGTGCAGGGGTCGCCCGACGAGCGGACCCACGCCGAGCCGCTCCGCGGCCTCGGCCGCCTCCGCCGGGGCGTTGCTGGCGGCCAGCAGTTCGGCACCGAGCAGCGGGAAGCGGCCCGCGGCCGGCTTCTGCGGGATCCAGGCGCAGGCCCGGCGCCGCCAGGCCCACTCCGCGGGCGAACGGCCCTCCCGGCCGCCGACCAGGATCGAGCCCGTCGTCTGGCGGTGCAGGCCGAGGACGGCGCGCAGCAGCGTCGTCTTGCCCGAACCGTTGGTACCGGTCAGGGCCACGCGTTCACCGGCGGCGATCTCCAGATCGACGTCGGCGACGGCCTTCATCCGGCCGTGCCGGCACACGACCTCCCGCATGCGCACATCCAGCCCGCCCATCACACCCCTCCTCCGCTGCGCGGGAAGGCGAAGATCCGCCTCCCACGCGGGAGTAGTCGGATGAGGGGCGCCGGGGGTTCCCGGCCGACCGGGAACGTTTCCCGCGAGGGCCGAAATCCGTACGGGGACCGGAGTTGCTCAGACCGGATGGCCGTCGGCGTCCGTGTGGTCCTTCTGGCTGGAGAACTTGTTCAGGAAGACGTCGTAGCGGCCGTCGGGGCGGCGGGTCATGGTCCCGCCGTCCTGCCAGACGCCATTCTCGGGCCACCACCGGCTGCCGTACGGGTCGCCCTGGTTCTGGTGGATGTTGTGCATGCCCGGGCCGGAGGCGAAGGGTTCGCCGAACACCAGGATCGGGCGGCCGACGACGAGCATCGGCTCGAAGGCGGTGGCTGCCTCGAGATTGGAGCCGGAGGTCCAGGGCGGGGACGACTTCAGCAGCCGGTCGAGGAGTTGACGCACCGGGCCGGGCAGCCAGGCCGGCCAGTCCGGGCGCCGGCGCAGGGCCGGGTGACGGATGTAGTCGAGGGCACCGGACCCGGAGGTACGGGCGAGTTCGTGGTAGCCGGGGGCCAGTGCGGCCACCGGGCCGAGCGCCGACGCGTCCACGGTGAAGGTCTTCCACTGCACGCCGGTGTCCGAGTCGTGGCTGTCCACGTCGACGGCGCACTTGTACCGCCCGTCCGGCGCGTCCACCCGGAGGTTGACGTGGTACCAGGAGCCCTCCGTGTCGGGGGTGTCGCGGAAGTGGTGGTGCAGGGTCCCGGACAGCACGCCGTAGCGGTCGAATGGCATGTTCCTCAGTGAAGCACCGGGCCCGGTGGCGGGCCATCAGGGCTCGTCCATGCGGAGGCCCCGCGCGCAGGGGCCAGCCGGTCGGGTGGTTGTGGTCCGCAGATGCGAGGGGGTCGGCGCGGAGCGGACGGGGCGGCCCTACGGTCGGTCCGTGCGGCCCGTTCGGACCGCGCCGAGCGCCTACCCAAGAGGTCGAACCTTCATGAGTCTCAGCATCCGCAACCAGATCGCAGGCACCGTCACCGCCGTCACCGTCGGCGAGGCCATGGCGACGGTCAAGGTCCGTCTGGAGGGCGGTCAGGAGATCACCGCGGCGATCACCGCCGACGCCGTCAAGGACCTGGGCATCACCTCCGGTTCCGCGGTGAAGGCGCTCGTCAAGGCCACCGAGGTGGCCCTGGCCACCGGCCCGGTCGAGAACATCTCCATCCGCAACCAGATCACCGGCACGGTGGCCGACGTCGCCACCGGCCCGGCCATGGCCGCCGTGAAGGTCAATGTGAACGGCGGCGAGCTGACCGCGGCCGTCACCGCAGACGCCGTCGGGGCGCTGGGACTGGCCGCCGGTTCCCCGGTCGTGGCGCTGATCAAGTCGACCGAGATCTCCCTGGCCACCACCTGATCCGCACGCGGAGCTCACAGGACCGGCGCCGCCAGGGCGCCGAACCACACGTGCGTGACGGCGCTGACGTAGCGGGCCCCGCACCGGTCCGACGGGACCACCAGTTGGGCCCCGGACTCGTCCAGGTCCGCCCCGTCCAGGCGGGTGGCCAGCAGCACCGGGCTGTCCCCGAAGTCGGCGTCGAGCTCGGCCCAGGCGAGGACGGTGTGGTGGCCGTCCCCGCCGCTGACGGCCAGCAGGAAGCGGGACCGGTCCTTGCGGCGCCGGGCGTCGAAGCCAGGCCCCGCGCCCGCGACCACGTCGCGCAGCAGCACGCCCTCGAAGACGTGGTGCTGCGGACCGTTGGTCGCGCAGTCGAACACCACCTCGGCGCGGTGCGGTTCCCATGCCCGCAGGTCCGCGACGCTGAGCAGGGCCGGGCGGTCGAGGTCACCGTGCAGCAGGAGTTTCGCCATACGGGCCCGATGCCCAGATCTCGTCATTCCGGAAACGTAAATGCGATCCCGATCTCACCATATGAGTCGCATCTGAGCGTGTTCTGGCCTCTCTCTGCTTGCATCGTCTGCCAGACGACGTCCCTCGTCACCGGCAGCTCGGTGAAGCGCACCCCGGTCGCGTCCCGCAAGGCGTTGGCGAAGGCCGGGGCGACCGGGTTGAAGGGGCTCTCGGACATGGACTTGGCGCCGAGCGGCCCGATCGCGTCGGAGGTCTCCGTGAAGTGGACCTCCGTGCGCGGGACGTCCGCGTACTGCGGGAGCCGGTAGCGGCGGAAGGCTGCCGTGGTGACCTCCCCGCGGTCGTCCACCCGCACCGTCTCGAAGAGGGTCGCGCCCAGCGCCTGCGCGACGCCGCCCTCCACCTGGCCGCGGCACTGCATCGGGTTCATGACCTTGCCCGCGTCCGCCGCGTGCACGCTGCGCAGGATCTTCATCTCGCCGGTGTGCGGATCGACGGCGAGGCGGAACCACTGGGCGTTGAAGGCCACCGAGCGCGGGGAGCCGCTCCAGTGGCCGTCCGCCGCGATCTCGTCGAGCCTGCCCCCGTCGTACGCGGCCTCGTACAGCTCCTTGAGGGTCACGACGCGGCCCGCGCAGTCGAAGGACTCGGCCCCCGGTCTGCACAGGTGCCGGGCCACGCCCGTGTGGCGGGCCGCGAAGGTCTTGAGGCGCTCCGCGAGCGAGTCGGCCGCCAGCATCACGGCCTTGCCGGCCACCACCGTGCCGGCCGAGCCGAAGGCGCCGGTGTCGTGGTGTACGACGTCCGTGTCCGACTGGCGGACCGTGATCCGGTCGACGGTGGTGTTCAGCGCACCGGCGGTGATCTGCTTGTGGACGGTGGTGGTGCCGTTGCCGAACTCCGCCGTGCCCACCGCGATGTCGTACGTGCCGTCGCGCAGCAGGCTGACCCGTGCGTCGGCGAAGTGGCCGCCGGGCGGGCCGGTCGCGATCATCGCGACCGCCGTGCCCGTCCCGGTGAGCCAGCCCTCTGTCCACGGTGAGCATCTCCTGCTTGCCGCCGAACCCGCCGCCCACGCGGCCCGCGACGACGCGGACCTCGTCCTCGCCCAGGTCGTAGAGGGCGCACAGCGCCCGCCGGGTCAGGAACGGCGCCTGTGTGGAGGAGCGGACGGTGATGCGCTCTCCGTCGCCCTCCTCCTTGGGTTCGAAGTACGCGACGCTGCCGTGGGTCTCCAGGCTGGCGTGCTGCACGCGCTGCGTCCGGAAGGTCTCCTCGTGGACGACGTCCGCCTGCGCGTACCCCTCCTCCATGTCGCCGATGGTGTTGTGGACCTCGCCGCACACGTTGTTCCCGGCGCGGAGGATCCCCGATTCGGGTCCCTTGGGGTGCAGGACGGGGGCGCCCGGGAGCATGGCCTCCTCCGGGTCGGTCACGTACGGCAGTTCCTCGTACGTGACGACCACGCGGCGGCAGCCCTCCTCGGCGGCCTGCTCGCTGTCGGCGACCACGGCGGCCACGCGCTGGCCGACGAAGCGGACCAC
The DNA here is from genome assembly GCF_053610205.1 of Streptomyces sp. NPDC054932. Lineage (NCBI taxonomy): Bacteria > Bacillati > Actinomycetota > Actinomycetes > Kitasatosporales > Streptomycetaceae > Streptomyces > Streptomyces sp. NPDC054932. The sequence continues at coordinate 12,828 of NZ_JBSGXU010000173.1, forward strand.
GTCGTCCAGGACCCGGGTGTCCATCGGGTCCTCGGTGGGGTGCTCGTGCCGGGCACTCGAATAGAGCCGGTCGGGGGCGTCGTGATGGGTGAACACGGCATGCACACCGGGGACCTGCAGGGCGTCTGTGGTGTCGATGGAGACGATGCGGGCGTGCGGGTGCGGCGAGCGCAGCAGCTTCATGTGCAGCAGCCCGGGCACCTCGACGTCGAAGGTGTAGCGGGCGGTTCCGGTGACCACCTGCGGGCCGGCCGGCGCGCCCAGTGACTTGCCGACGGCCTGCCCCGCCTCGGGACGCTCGGTGTGCTTGACCCCGCGCACCGCGTCCTCGATGGCCCGGTAGCCCGTACAGCGGCAGATGTTGCCCTTGAAGGCGCGCGGCAGGTCCTGGAGCTTGCCGTCGTCGTGGGCGGTGCCCTCCTCGGCCTGGAGGGCGGCCGTGGTCATCAGGAAACCGGCCGTGCAGAAGCCGCACTGGAAGCCCTGGGCGTCCAGGAACTGCTGCTGCGCCGGGTGGAGTTCGCCGCCGGGGGAGCAGAGTCCCTCCACGGTGGTGACCGAGCGGCCCTCGGCGCGCACGGCCGGGTAGAGGCAGCTGTGCACCGGCCGGCCGTCGACGTGGACCGTGCAGGCACCGCAGTCCCCCTGGTCGCACCCCTTCTTCACGCCGAACCAGCCGCGTTCGCGCAGGTAGGTGCGCAGGCACTGGCCGGCCCGCGGCTCGGTGTCGAAACGCCGCTCGTTGATCTCGATCTCGTACGTCATCGGTGTCCCTCAGGGGTGAGCTCGCGGCGGATCTCCTCGGCCAGGCGCAGGGCCATGTGGCGCCGCCAGGCGGGCAGTCCGTGGATGTCGTCGTACCACTCGTCGGGCCGCACGGCGCCGTCGATCGCCGCGCGCAGTTCGCCGGCGGTGGGCGGCAGCGCGAACCAGAAGCGGAAGGGCCGGACGGTGGCGGCGCTGACCGTGACCGCCAGGGAGCCGTCGGCGGGGTCGCAGGCGCCGATGACGAGGGCGCCCGAGCGCCCGAGTCCGTACAGGGACGCCTGGCGGAAGGCCGTACGGGAGTCCAGCGCGTTCGGGGGCAGCCGCACGGACCGCAGCAGCTCACCCTCGCGCAGGTCCTTCACGCCGGCACCGCGGATGAAGTCGACGACGGGCAGCCGGCGGGTGGCGCCGTCCTGGCCCTGGAGGAACACGGTGCCGTCGAGGGCGGCGGTGAGGGAGACCATCGGGCCGGCCGGGAGGCCGTTGCAGAGGTTCCCGCCGACGGTCGCCATGTTCCAGATCTTGAAACTGGCGAGGAAGGCCCGGCAGCACTGCTCGAAGAGCGGGGCGGCCGTGGTCGGCAGGGACCGGGCGAACCGCGCGAGCTCGGTGATGGTGCAGGTCGCGGCGATGTCCAGGGAGCCGTCGGGCTGCCAGGACAGGGGCGGCCAGCCCATGCGGGAGAGGTCGACCAGACGGCGGATGTGCGGCTGGGGCTCGGAGAAGAGGTAGGTGCCGCCGCCGAGCCAGGCGTCACCGGGACGCCAGGGTTCGCGGCGGCGGGCGTCGCGCACGTCGAGCACCGTGTTGAGATCCAATTCGCGCCACCGACCTTTCCGGTCTGACAGGGGGGTTTCCGCCAGTGAAGCAACGGGAGCGGTTGTTGCTGTTGCCGCCGCCTCCGTTCCAGCCGACCGCGCTCCAGGAGTCGGGGTTCGTCTCGCCGTCCGCCGCGGCCTTCTGGCCGAAGGCGTGGGCGGAGTCGTTGAAGGTGGGGAAGCTCGCGATCGGCTTCAGGCTGCCGACGCTGGCCGGAGTGATGCGGGCGCCGCCGCCGATCAGGCGGGTGTTGGCCGGGCAGGTCGCCGTGACCAGGCCCACCGTTCCGCTGGTGGTGGGTCCGGCGATCTTGTTCATGACCACCTGGGTGTGGTTGATCAGGTTGCTCGTGAAGCACATCGCGTACGGCGTGCTGGAGAAGGAGGCGTTCACGGCGCCGCCGCTGCCGCCGATGCCGAGCCAGTGGGCGACGTCGGTGCCGACCACGCCGGTGGAGCCGGTGTACTCGGTGCTGCCGTCGGGGCTCGGCGAGGTGCCGTTGATCTTGTTGCCGTTCGACGAGGTGCCGGTGCCGATGGCCTGGTTGATCCCGCCACCGGAGATCAGGCCGCTGCTGCAGGTGGCGTTGGTGGATATCTCGGAGAAGGCCGAGCCGGGCCCCATGGTGGCGCCCGGGGTCTTCACGGTCACGCCGACCGTGTTGGCGTACGCGATTCCCGGTACGGCCAGGGCCAGCAGGGCGCCCACGACCAGCGCCTTTCCGGCGGCGGGCCGCCGCAGAAGCATCTTTCGCATCAGAATTTCCCCTTCGGAGGTGGATCTCGGCTTGGAGGCGGCCATGGCCGCACGGCCTCCGACGCATCCGGATGGGTTCTCGGGACTTCGGTCAGACCGAGGTGCCCGGCACGGCGTCGACCAGATCGGGGACAGCCGTGACGGGATGGGGTGTGCGGATTGCGCCTGCGGAATGTATCAGTCAGATAAGGCTGCAGGTAAGTCGGATCCAGCGATTTCTCCTAGCAAATGCGGTACTCGCCGGTAGCGGATGAGGGTTCTCGCCTCGGGGGTTTTTGCTCCTCCATGAGGTTTTTCCAATCCCTCGCCCTGTTCGTGGCGAATCCCTGATGAGGCTCCTGAGGTTGAAGGGGCCGCTGCATCGACCGTCCGATGAAAGGGAAGGAGGTGAGTGCGATGACCGGTTCGCTGCATGTGCGGCGTCTGCTGGTCGGGGCCGCCTCTGCCGGGCTGCTGGCCGGCGGATCGCTGCTGGGAATCTCCGGAACCGCGAACGCCGCCCCGGCCGAGTCCGCCACGGTGACCTCGACGCTCACCAGTGACCGAGACCGAGACCGGGACCGTGACCACCGTCAGGACCGGTGGGACCGCCATGAGCGGTGCACCTGGGTGAAGGGGCACTGGGTCAACAAGTGGGGCAAGGGCCACTGGGAATCGAAGTGGCATCACGGCACCTGGCACCAGGGCTACCGCGACCACCAGGGCAACTGGCACGACGGCTGGTGGGGCAAGGGCTACTGGAAGCAGCACTGGGTGCCCGGCCACGGGTCCAGCCACTGGGTGCCCGGCCACTGGAACTGCCACGACAAGTGGTAGCACCGGCCAGGCACCAAGGGGTTCCGGGGTCATGGCCCCGGAACCCCGTCCGTTCCCGGCCCCCGGTCCGGTCCGAAGGCGCCGGGGCCGCTCGCACAGCGAGGAACAGTCATGGACACCGCAATCGCATCCCCGGCGCGGCCGAGGACCGTGCACCACCCACTGCCGTCAGGACCGCAGGCCGCCGGCGAAGCCCGCCGGAGCGCCGCGCGCACCCTGGCCCTGCACCCCGGGCGCTGCCCGCAGGAGACCGCCTGCGACATCCTGCTGATCGCCTCCGAGCTGGTCACCAATGCCGTCCGGCACGCCGTGCCCCCGTACGCGCTCACGATCAGCCTGGAGCGGGGCCGGGCGGGCATCTGCGTCAGCGACGGATCCCTCTCCCTGCCCCAGCGGGGCGACGGCCACGGGACCCTCGCCACCCGGGGGCGCGGGCTGCAGATCGTCCGGGCGCTCGGCGCCGAAGTGTTCGTCAGTCGCTCGCCGCGCGGCAAGCAGGTCATCGCCGTGATCACCTGGCCGGACACGTGATGCCCGGCCCGTGACTCCGGCCGGGCCGCGGACGGCCGCCGACAGCCACCCGCGGACCGCCCTCGCCCTCCGCTTCGAGGGGGCGGTCCCGTTCCCTCGAAGGAGGGAACCGACGGCCGTCCCCGAGCGTGAACGCGCTCCCATCCGTACGCACGTCCGCTACGAAGAACCCTGA
>NZ_JBSGXU010000174.1:0-16638 GCF_053610205.1 Streptomyces sp. NPDC054932
GCCGATGCTCGGGTCGAGCGTGATCCCGGGGAACGGGGGCTGCGGGTCGGCGCCGCCCGTGCCTCCGCCGTTGGCTCCGGCGGTCTGACCGCCGGGCCGGCCACCGGGCTTGCCGTCACCGCCGGGCTTGCCGGGCCGGGACGGGTTCGTCGAAGGCTTGTTGCCGCGCGGGCCGGCGGAGGAGGGGACGTTCGGTTCCGGGATGCCGACCGTGGTGAAGTTCCCGGACTCGCGGCCCGACAGCGCGCCGCTGACCGCGTCCTTCCAGATCGGGCCGGGCAGACCGCCACCGAAGACCTTCTGGTAGGGCTTGCCGCCGATCTCGATGTTCTCCATCGAGATCTTCTTCGCGCCGCCCGAGCCGACCCACACCGCGCCGGAGAGGTTCGGCGTGTAGCCGACGAACCAGGCGTTGTAGCGGCCGTCCGTCGTACCGGTCTTGCCCGCGCTGTCGCGGTCGCTCAGGCCGGCCCGCTCACCGGTGCCGGAGTCGACCACTCCGCGCAGCAGGGTGTTGATGGTGTCGGCCGTCTCGGTGGACATCGCCCGGTCGCACTTGGACTTCGGCACGGCGAGGGCCTTGCCGTGCGCGTCGGTGATCGACTCGATGGCGACCGGCGTGCAGAAGACACCGCGGTTGGCGAAGGTCGCGTACGCGTTGGCCATCGTCAGCGGGGAGAGTTCGGCGGAGCCGAGCGCGATCGACGGGGACTCGGGGAGCTTGGAGCCGTCGGCCGGGACCACGCCGAGCTTCTGCGTCATCTCCGTCACCGGGCAGAGGCCGATCTCGCCGATCATCTCGACGAAGTAGGTGTTGATGGACTTCTCCATCGCCGTCCGCAGCGCGTACGGGCCGACCTCGTCCTCGGTCTCGTTCTTCGCCGTCTGGATCTTGCCGTCGATCGGCAGGTTCAGCCACTCCGTGCCGTCGCAACGGGAGATCGGCGTCGGATAGTTCATCCGGTTCGGGGCCTGGTAGACCTTGGTCGGGGGCATGCCCCGCTCCAGGGCGGCCGCCGCGATGAACGGCTTGAAGGTGGAGCCGACCTGGAAGCCGAAGTTCGAACCGCCCATCCGCTTGTCCACGGAGTAGTTGATCTGGGTCTCGTTCTTCCCGAAGCCGTACGGCTTCGACTGACCCATCGCCAGCACCCGGCCGGTGCCCGGCTGGACCATGGTCACGGCCGTCGCGATCGCGTCCTCCTGGTAGACGTGATCCTTGATCGACTCGTTGGCCGCGTCCTGCGACTGCGGGTCCAGGGTGGTGCGCACCGTCAGGCCGCCCTGGTTCCAGATCTTCGCCCGGTCCTCGCGCGTCTTGCCGAAGACCGTGTCGGTCAGGAAGGAGTTGCGCACGTAGTCGCAGAAGAAGCCCGCGCCCTTGACGGCGGTGATGCAGCCGTTGCGGGGCTTGGTCACCTTGAGGGTGACCGGCTTGGCCTTCGCCGCGTCGGCCTCCGCCTGCGAGACGTCCTTGGTGTCGGCCATCCGCTGGAGGACGATGTTGCGGCGCTTCGTCGCCTCCTGCACGTCGTTCACCGGGTCGTACCGGCTCGGCGACTGCACGACGCCCGCGAGCAGCGCGGACTCCTCCAGGGCCAGGTCCTTGGCCGGCTTGCTGAAGTAGCGCTGGGCGGCGGATTCGATTCCGTAGGCCTGCTGGCCGAAGTACGTGATGTTGAGGTAGTTCTCGAGGATCTTCTTCTTCCCGAGCTCCTCCTCGACCTGGATCGAGTACTTCAGCTCGCGGATCTTGCGGCCGAGGCTCTTCTCCTGGGCCTCGCGCACCTTGGTCTCGTCGTCGCCGGCCTCTTCGACGAACACGTTCTTCACGTACTGCTGGGTGAGGGTGGAGGCGCCCTGTGCGGCGCCGCCTTCCTGGGCGTTGCGGTTGACCGCGCGCAGGATGCCCTTGAGGTCGACCGCGCCGTGCTCGTAGAAACGCGAGTCCTCGATGGCGACGATCGCCTTCTGCATGTACGGGGAGATCGCCGTGAGGGGGACCACCTGCCGGTCGCGCGAATAGACGGTGGCGATCAAGCCACCCTCCGCGTCCAGAATCGTGGTCCGCTGGCTCAGCGGCGGAGTCTTGAGATTGGCCGGAATCTCATCGAATCCCTCGACCGTCCCCTTGGCAGCGAGACCCAGGGCGCCTGCGGCAGGGATCGCCATGCCTGCCAGTACAACCCCGGAGAGAACGGACATCCCGAGGAACTTGGCGGCCTGCTGGCTCCCCGTGAGCCCGCCGCCCGAGCGCTTCTTTCCCATAGAGGGCAGCCTACGTTCTGATTCGCCGGACACACGCGAATGCCTTGGCCTAAGCTGTCCCCAACTGTCACAGCAGTGTGGTGCGACATCAACCCCTCGGCTTGATTTTCACCCTTCCCGAATGGGGTGGACACATGTCCGAATCTCGCCCCGCCGCTGAAGCCGAACCGACGATTACACCCGAATTGCCGGAATGGTCGGGCATGTCGCCGGATCACTCCGTCGGGTGATCTGCCGCTTACCCATAGTCCGTTCGGACCATTCAAGATTGGGCCCGTCGGGGGTGTTGCACTGTGCCCGCCTTCCGTAACGTCCTCAACTGGCAGCGGTGAATATGCCGCTACCGCCGTGGGGGAGCCTCGATTCGGGAGAGGACGGCGCCGGGATGGGCTGGGTTACCGACTGGAGTGCGCAGGCAGCCTGCCGCACTACCGATCCGGATGAACTATTCGTTCAAGGAGCGGCACAGAACAGGGCCAAGGCGGTGTGCACCGGATGTCCGGTGCGGACCGAATGCCTGGCCGACGCGCTCGACAACCGTGTCGAGTTCGGAGTATGGGGCGGAATGACAGAGCGGGAACGACGCGCACTGCTGCGCCGGCGTCCCACCGTCACCTCGTGGCGACGGCTGCTCGAAACCGCACGTACGGAGTACGAGCGCAGCACGGGCATCCTCACCATGGATGCAGACGCGGAGATCGACGTGTCGTACGAGACATACGCGGCAGCCGGGTAGATCACACGGCCGCCACGACGTACGAACGCCTACGCTCCGGCCGGTACCCCGGCCGCGAGTCGTTCTCCGATGGCCCGCAGCCCGGCGAGGTCGTGCACATCGCCGGGCAGGGCGGCCACTTCGGCCACCGCCACTTCGGGGTGCAGTGAGGTGAAGCGATCGCGTGTGCGCTGTTCACGCGCGATCACCTGCATGCGCTCGGCGTGCAGGCGCAGCAGTCCTGCCGTGATCCTGTCCACGACCGCGGTGTCGCCTTCGGTGCCGGGGGAGCCTGTGTCGGGAGGGTTCGCGGTCCGTGTGGTCCGTGCAGTCCGGGCGGATCCGGAGGTCTCCGCGGTTTCAGTGGGGTCGGTGAGTTCCGCGGCCGGGTCACGAAGTCCAGCTTTCCCGGACTCCTGATCGACAATGCCGCCTTCTTCAAGATTCTCTGCGGCGGCCAACGCCCGCTCGGCGGACAGCTGGTCGGCGCCACTGCCGTGCACCCGGTTCAGTACCAGACCGGCCAGCGGCATGTTCTCCGCGGCCAGCCGCTCCACGAAGTACGCCGCTTCGCGCAGGGCGTCCGCCTCGGGTGCGGCGACCACCAGGAAGGCCGTGCCGGGAGCCTGGAGCAGCCGGAAGGTCGCGTCCGCGCGCGTGCGGAAACCGCCGAACATCGTGTCCATGGCGGCCACAAAGGTCTGGACGTCCTTCAGCAGCGAGGCACCCATCAGCTTGCTGAGGGTGCCGGTCATCATCGACATGCCGACATTCAGGAACTTCATCCCGGCCCGGCCGCCCACCTTGGCCGGAGCCATCAGCACACGGATGAACTTCCCGTCCAGGAAGGACCCGAGGCGCTTCGGCGCGTCGAGGAAGTCCAGCGCGGACCGGCTCGGCGGCGTGTCGACGATGATCAGGTCCCAGTCGTCCCGGGCGCGCAGCTGCCCGAGCTTCTCCATCGCCATGTACTCCTGCGTGCCCGCGAAGCCGGCCGACAGGGACTGGTAGAAGGGGTTGGCGAGGATGGCCCGGGCCCGCTCGCCGTCCGCGTGCGCCTCGACGATCTCGTCGAAGGTGCGCTTCATGTCCAGCATCATGGCGTGCAGTTGACCGCCGTCCGCCCCTACGGCCTCCACCCTGCGCGGGGTGTTGTCCAGCGAGTCGATCCCCATCGACTGCGCGAGCCGCCGCGCCGGGTCGATGGTGAGCACGACGGCCTTGCGCCCGCGCCCGGCGGCCCGTACGCCGAGCGCCGCGGCCGTGGTGGTCTTGCCGACCCCGCCCGCCCCGCAGCACACGATGATCCGGGTCTCCGGGTCGTCCAGCAGCCGGTCGACCGCCAGCCGGGGCGGAGTGTCCATGCCCACGGTGTCCACCCCCTCGCTCATTCGGCCACCGACTGCTTCCGCAGGTCCTTGGCCAGTGCGTACAGTCCGGCCAGATCCATCCCCGCCCCGAGCAGGGGCAGTTCGTACGTCGGCAGGTCCAGCCCCGCCAGTACGGTGCGCTGCGCCCGCTCCAGCTCCACCCGGCTCGCGTGCTCGGCCGCCTGGACGAGCAGCGGGTCCACCAGCCGCTCGGCCAGCCCGCCGCGGCGCGCGCCGCCGAGGCCCGCCCGGGACAGCGCCTTCGCCACCTCGGCGCGCCGGTCGTCGGCCGCGGTGCGCAGGGTGTCCTCGTCCAGATGGTGCGGCCGGACCATGTTGACGATCACCCGGCCGACGGGCAGCCCGGCGCCGCGCAGCTCCTCGATGCCGTCCGCGGTCTCCTGGACGGGCATCTCCTCCAGGAGGGTGACCAGGTGCACGGCCGTCTCGGGGGACTTGAGGACCTTCATGACGGCCTGGGCCTGGTTGTGGATCGGCCCGAACCGGGCCAGGCCCGCCACCTCGTCGTTGACGTTCAGGAACCGGGTGATCCGCCCGGTCGGCGGCGCGTCCATGATCACGTGGTCGTAGACGTACCGGCCGGCCTTGTCCTTGCGCCGCACCGCCTCGCACGCCTTGCCGGTCAGCAGCACGTCGCGCAGCCCGGGCGCGATGGTCGTCGCGAAGTCGATGGCGCCGAGCTTCTTCAGCGCGCGGCCGGCCGAGCCGAGCTTGTAGAACATCTGGAGGTAGTCCAGCAGCGCCCGTTCGGCGTCGATGGCGAGCGCGAAGACCTCACCGCCCCCGCCGGGCGCCACGGCGATCTTCCGTTCCTCGTAGGGGAGTGCCTCGGCGCCGAAGAGCTGCGCGAGCCCCTGCCTGCCCTCGACCTCCACGAGAAGTGTCCGGCCGCCCTCGCGTGCGAGGGCAAGCGCGAGTGCTGCGGCGACCGTGGTCTTGCCGGTGCCGCCCTTGCCGCTGACCACCTGGAGCCTGCTCACAGCGTCCGAGCCTAATTCCTCGGGTTCGGCTCCGGTGGTGCCGGGTGGTCCTCCCGGAGTGTTCGGGGGCGGCATGCGCCCCGCACCACAGGCACTACCCTCGCTCCCATGACCAAGAAGTTCGAATATGCGACGGTCCCGCTGCTGGTCCACGCCACCAAGCAGATCCTGGACACCTGGGGCGAGGACGGCTGGGAGCTCGTCCAGGTCGTGCCCGGACCGAACAACCCCGAGCAGCTCGTGGCCTACCTCAAGCGGGAGAAGGCATGAGCGGCGTCGTCGAGGCGAAGCTGGCCGAGCTCGGCCTGACCCTGCCGGAGGTCGTTCCGCCGCTGGCCACGTACCAGCCGGCCGTGCGGTCCGGCTCGTACGTCTTCACCGCCGGCCAGCTCCCGATGATCAAGGGCAACCTGCCGGTCACCGGCAAGGTCGGCGCCGAGGTCTCGCCGGAGCAGGCCAAGGAGCTGGCCGCCACCTGCGCGCTGAACGCCCTGGCCGCCGTCAAGTCGGTCGTCGGTGACCTCGACAAGATCGCGCGTGTCGTGAAGGTCGTCGGCTTCATCGCCTCCGCCCCCGACTTCACGGCCCAGCCGGGCGTGCTGAACGGCGCGAGCGAGCTCCTGGGCGCCGTCCTCGGCGAGAAGGGCGTCCACGCCCGCAGCGCCGTCGGTGTGGCGGTCCTGCCGCTGGACGCGCCGGTCGAGGTCGAGATCCAGGTCGAGCTGGTCGCCGGAGCCTGACCCTCCGGGAGGGTTCCACGAGTCCGCCTCCGCCCGCCCCGGATCCGGCCCCTCGCGCGTTCGAGGAGCGGGGTCCGGGGCGGAGCCGGTCCCCGGGCCGCGCCGGGCGACCGGGATCGGCCGAACAGGTCCGGTTACCGGCCCCGGGCGGCCGGGAGCAGCCCGCCGGGCCGCCGGCAGCGACGGGTGACCCTCGAACATCGGGCCGGATGGCCGTAGCATCCGGCCATGCCGAATGGTCAGCATGGTCAGCAGCAGCCCCCCGCCGGAGGCCAGTGGTACCCGCCGGAGTGGCCCGACCGCATCCGCGCGCTCGCGGACGGCTCGCTCACCCCTGTGGAGCCGCGCCGCGCCGCCACCGTGATGCTCCTGCGCGACACACCCGACGGTCCCGCCGTGCACATGCTGCGCAGGCGGGCCTCCATGGCCTTCGCCGGGGGTGCGTACGCCTATCCGGGTGGCGGGGTGGATCCCCGGGACGAGGAGCACCAGGTCGGCTGGGCGGGCCCGTCGCAGGAGGACTGGGCGGCCCGGCTCGGGACCGATGCCCGTACCGCCCAGGCGATCGTCTGCGGTGCCGTACGGGAGACCTTCGAGGAGGCGGGCGTCCTGCTCGCCGGGCAGACCCCGGACACGATCGTCGGCGACACCACCGGGGACGACTGGGAGGCCGACCGGCAGGCCCTGGTGGCGCGTGAGCTGTCCTTCGCGGAGTTCCTCGACCGCCGCGGCCTGCGGCTGCGCTCCGACCTGCTCGGGGCCTGGGCGCGCTGGATCACCCCCGAGTTCGAGCCGCGCCGCTACGACACCTGGTTCTTCGTCGCCGCCCTCCCCGAGGGGCAGCGCACCCGCAACGCCTCCACGGAGGCCGACCGGACGGTGTGGATCCGTCCGGCCGACGCGGCCGCCGGCTACGACAAGGGCGAGCTGCTGATGATGCCGCCCACGATCTCCACCCTGCGGTCCCTGGAGCCCTACGGGAGCGCCGCCGGCGCGCTCACGGCCGCCGCCGGCCAGGACCTCACCCCGGTCCTGGCCCAGGCCTCGCTGGAGGGCGGCGAGCTGGTGCTCAGCTGGCCGGGGCACGACGAGTTCACCAAGCGCGTCCACCTCGGACGTCCGGGAGGCCCCGCATGACCGATGCATCCGCACTGCCCGGACAGCCCCGCGGAGTCGTCATCTCAGGGCCGGCGACCGCCCGCGCGGTGAACGTCCTGGCCCCCAACCCCTCCGCGATGACCCTCGACGGCACCAACACCTGGCTGCTCTCCGAGCCCGGATCCGACCTCGCCGTCGTGGTCGATCCCGGCCCGCTGGACGACGGACACCTGCGGGCGGTCATCGCCGCCGCCGAGCAGGCGGGCAAGCGGATCGCCCTCACCCTGCTCACCCACGGCCACCCCGACCACGCCGAGGGCGCGGGCCGCTTCGCCGAGCTGACCCGTACCAAGGTCCGCGCTCTGGACCCGGCCCTGCGCCTGGGCGACGAGGGCCTGGCCGCCGGGGACGTGATCCGGACCGGCGGGCTGGAGCTGCGCGTGGTGCCGACCCCCGGCCACACCAGCGACTCGCTCTGCTTCCACCTGCCCGCCGACCGGTCCGTGCTGACCGGCGACACCGTCCTGGGCCGCGGCACCACCGTCGTTGCCCACCCCGACGGCCGCCTCGGCGACTACCTGGACTCCCTGCGCCGCCTGCGCTCGCTCACCGTGGACGACGGGGTGCACACCGTCCTGCCGGGCCACGGGCCGGTCCTGGAGGACGCGCAGGGCGCCGTGGAGTTCTACCTGGCCCACCGCGCGCACCGGCTCGCCCAGGTCGAGACCGCCGTCGAGAACGGCTTCGTGACGCCGGAGGCGGTGGTCGCCCAGGTCTACGCGGATGTGGACCGCTCCCTGTGGCCGGCCGCGGAATGGTCCGTCCGGGCGCAGCTCGAGTACCTTCGTGATCACGGACTGATCCCGGGAGGGCCTGAATGAACACCGTGTTCCTGCTGGTCATGCTGATAGCGACGGCCGGGTGGATCACCTCGACGGTGACCCTCCGGGTGCAGAGCCTGCAGAACAAGGCGGACCGGATGGAGCGCCACCTGGCCCTGGTGCTGGACCACTTCGGCATCGAGGAGCCGGAGCCGGCCGGGATGGACGAGGTACGCGCCCTGCTCAGGGCCGACCGGCACATCTCGGCGATCAAGGAGTACCGGCGCATCACCGGCGCCGGCCTGGCGGAGGCCAAGCTGGCCGTCGACGCCCTCGCCGTGACCGAGGAGCCCCTGAAGCGCGACGCGTCCTAGCGCGGCGCGTCCCGGCGCGGCGTCTTCCTGCCGTGCCGGGCCGTGTACTCGTCCGCGAGCCACGGTCCGAGGTCCTCGACGTACGAGCGCAGCACCTCCGGGTCCGCGACGGGATCCAGCGCCACGGCGGCCGCGTCCCGCAGCTGGGCCGCGCGCTCGGGGTAGTACATGCCGAAGATCTCCGCGGACTCGCCGAGGTCGCTGGTCCAGCCGCCCCACCGCGGCATGACCAGCGTGAAGGCGGTGCGCACCAGGTGCCGCGAGACGAAGCGGTTCAGTTTCCGGTATTCCTGCGGGGTCGACGCCGCCTGCAGCCGTGCCCGCCAGCCGGGCAGCAGTTCGGCCAGGTCCCCGTTGGTCTCGCGGGCGAGCAGGCTGTCCGGGCGGTAGCGCGGCAGGTGCTCCGCCAGGTCCGCGCCGAGCAGCGGGGTGCACAGGCAGGCGAGGAACCAGCCCAGGTCGAATCGTTCCGCCTCGCTCAGCACCGCGATCTTGTCCCGGAGCAGGATGCCGACCCCGTCGACCTCCGGGAAGTCCTCGTCGAGCCCGCGTGCGAGCACCTCGGCGGTGTCGCGGTCCTCGTCGGCGGGCTCGTGGTGCAGGACGAGCAGCAGGTCCAGGTCGGACCGTCCGGGCCGGGCGGTCCCGCGCGGCACGGACCCGTAGAGGTAGGCGCTGTGCAGCCGTCGGCCGTACGCCTCGGCGGTCCGTGCCCGCGCGGCCGCCACGACCGCCCTGAACCCGCTCTGCACCCGCCCGAGGGACCCCTCGCGCTCGAAGTACCCGTACGCGTCCAGCCCTCGGTGCTCCATCCCTCCACTGTGCCCGGCCGCCGGGCACGGTCCCCGCAACGGCGCAGCGGCCGAACACCCGAAGGCCCCGAACGCCCGAAGGCCCCGCCCGGGGTACGGGCGGGGCCTTCGGCAGGTCGAGGACGAGGGCGTCAGCGCGAGCGCTTCGCGAGGCGCTCCACGTCCAGCAGGATCACCGCACGCGCCTCCAGGCGCAGCCAGCCGCGGCCCGCGAAGTCGGCCAGGGCCTTGTTCACGGTCTCGCGCGAGGCGCCGACGAGCTGTGCGAGCTCCTCCTGCGTGAGGTCGTGCACCACGTGGATGCCCTCCTCCGACTGCACGCCGAAGCGGCGCGACAGGTCGAGGAGCGCCCGCGCCACACGGCCGGGAACGTCGGAGAAGACCAGGTCGGACATCTGGTCGTTGGTCTTGCGCAGGCGGCGGGCGACGGCGCGCAGCAGCGCGGTCGCGACCTCGGGCCGGGCGTTGAGCCAGGGCTGGAGGTCACCGTGGCCGAGGCCGAGGAGCTTGACCTCGGTCAGCGCGGTGGCGGTGGCGGTGCGCGGGCCCGGGTCGAAGAGCGACAGCTCGCCGATCAGCTCGCCGGGGCCGAGGACGGCCAGCATGTTCTCGCGACCGTCGGGGGAGGTGCGGTGGAGCTTCACCTTGCCCTCGGTCACGACATACAGCCGGTCGCCGGGGTCGCCCTCGTGGAACAGGGCGTCACCGCGTGCGAGGGTCACCTCGCCCATGGAGGCGCGGAGCTCCGCGGCCTGCTCGTCATCGAGCGCCGCGAAGAGCGGGGCGCGCCGCAGAACGTCGTCCACGAGTCTCTCTCCTATGTCGACCAGCTCAGGGGACCGTGCTCCCCATTTTGCCGGACGGCTCAAACAGTGCGATCAATCACAAGGATGCCGGACGGACGGGCGTGCTGTGCGGCCAGAGGCCAATCGGAGTGGTGTTACCTGAGGTCCGGGCGGGTGTCAGCGGCCGGCCTTAGGCTGGCCGGGTGTCCAATAAGCCGGTGAGAGCACAGGCCAAGGGGTCCGCCGGAGTGACGGAGCCCCCAAATTCAGCCGTGGGCGAACATGTCCCAGTGAAGACGTCCGCGAGGGTCGCGGCCACCCCTCAGGGCAAAGTTTCGGCCAAGAAACCGAAGTCGGTCAAGCCGGAATCGCGCCTGGCCATGGTGCGCAGGGCCCGGCGCATCAACCGTGAGCTGGCCGAGATCTACCCGTACGCCCATCCGGAGCTCGACTTCCGCAATCCCTTCGAGCTGCTCGTCGCGACGGTGCTGTCCGCGCAGACGACCGACCTGCGGGTGAACCAGACGACCCCGGCCCTCTTCGCCGCCTATCCGACCCCCGAGGACATGGCCGCGGCCGCCCCGGAGGATCTGGAGGAGCTCATCCGGCCGACCGGGTTCTTCCGGGCCAAGTCGAGGTCCCTGCTCGGCCTCTCGCAGGCCCTGCGGGACAACTTCGGCGGGGAGGTGCCGGGCCGGATCGAGGACCTGGTGACCCTGCCCGGAGTGGGCCGCAAGACGGCGAACGTGGTCCTCGGCAATGCGTTCGGTGTCCCGGGCATCACCGTGGACACCCATTTCGGCCGGCTGGTGCGCCGCTGGAAGCTGACCGAGCAGGAGGACCCGGAGAAGGTCGAGGCGGAGATCTGCGCGATCTTCCCGAAGAGCGAGTGGACGATGCTCTCGCACCGCGTCGTCTTCCACGGCCGCCGGATCTGCCACTCGCGCAAGCCCGCCTGCGGGGCCTGTCCGATCGCCCCGCTCTGCCCGGCGTACGGGGAGGGCGAGACCGACCCGGAGAAGGCGAAGAAGCTGCTCAAGTACGAGAAGGGCGGCCAGCCGGGCCAGCGGCTGACCCCGCCCCCGGACTACCCGGGCCTTCCCGCCCCGCCGCTCGGCGGGGCCGTGGCGGACGCGGCGGCACAGTGATGTAGGAACCAATCGGTACCCGGATCGCGTTTGCGGTGTGGGGAGACGGTGTGGGACAGGACAACGCGGACAGGGGTGCCTATGACGCGCGGTACACGGGACGAGACCGGAACCACGGTGGGAGACCGAGAAGTTGACGGCCCGGCCGTCAGCACCGACGGCCTGCCCGGCTGGCTCGAACCCGTCGCCCGGGCCTCCCGGTCCGTCCAGCCGGGGCAGCTGAGCCGGTTCCTGCCGCCCGAGGACGGCCGCGGGCGGCAGTCGGCCGTCCTCGTCCTCTTCGGGGAGGGCGCCCGCGGCCCCGAGCTGCTCCTCATGGAGCGCGCCGGCACCCTGCGCTCCCACGCGGGGCAGCCGTCCTTCCCGGGCGGTGCGCTGGATCCCGAGGACGGAGATCCGCACACCACCGGGCCGCTGCGCGCCGCGCTGCGCGAGGCCGAGGAGGAAACCGGACTTGATCCTTCCGGTGTCCAGCTCTTCGGTGTGCTGCCCCGGCTCTACATCCCGGTCAGCGAGTTCGTCGTGACCCCGGTCCTCGGCTGGTGGCGCGCCCCCAGCCCCGTCGGCGCCGTGGACCCGGCCGAGACGGCCCGGGTCTTCACGGTTCCCGTGGCCGATCTCACGGATCCCGAACACCGGGTCATGGCCGTCCACCCGAGCGGCCATCTGGGGCCGGGATTCACCGTCGAATCGGCTCTGGTCTGGGGTTTTACGGCCGGGGTGATCGACCGGATCCTGCACTTCGCGGGCTGGGAGCGACCATGGGACCGCTCACGGCAGGTCCCGCTCGACTGGCGCGCATGAGACGGTGGCCCACGTGAACGTGCTGGACATCCTGTTGCTGCTCGCCGCCGTGTGGTTCGCGATCGTCGGCTACCGCCAGGGGTTCGTCGTCGGCATCCTGTCGGTGATCGGCTTCCTCGGCGGTGGCCTCGTCGCCGTGTCCCTGCTCCCGCTGATCTGGGACCGGGTGACCGACAACGGCACCCAGGTGTCCACCACGGTAGTCGTGATCTCCGTGGTCGTGATCATCGTCTGTGCCTCGATCGGGCAGGCCCTGACCACCCACCTGGGGAGCAAACTCCGCCGCCAGATCACCTGGTCACCGGCGCGCGCGCTCGACGCGACCGGCGGCGCCCTGGTCAACGTCGTCGCGATGCTGCTCGTGGCCTGGCTCATCGGTTCCGCGCTCGCCGGCACCTCGCTGCCCACGCTGGGCAAGGAGGTCCGCAACTCCAAGGTGCTCCTGGGTGTGTCGCGGGTGCTGCCCGACCAGGCGAACACCTGGTTCTCCGACTTCAGCTCCACGCTCGCCCGCAACGGCTTCCCGCAGGTGTTCAGCCCGTTCTCCAACGAGCCGATCACCGAGGTGCAGGCGCCCGACCCGGCGCTCGCCACCAGCCCCGTCGCCGAGCAGGCCAAACGCTCGATCGTGAAGGTCGTCGGCACCGCGCCCAGCTGCAGCAAGGTGCTGGAGGGCACGGGCTTCGTCTTCGCGCCCGGCAAGGTGATGACCAACGCGCACGTCGTCGGCGGGGTCGGCGAGCCGACCGTGCAGATCGGCGGCGAGGGCAAGCTGTACGACGCCAAGGTCGTGCTCTACGACTGGGCGCGCGACATCGCCGTCCTGGACGTGCCCAAGCTGAAGGCCCCGGTGCTGGAGTTCACCGAGAAGGACGCGACGAGCGGAGCCGACGCGATCGTCGCCGGCTTCCCGGAGAACGGCGCGTACGACGTCCGCTCGGCGCGCGTCCGCGGCCGGATCAATGCCAACGGTCCGGACATCTACCACCGCGGTACGGTCCGGCGGGACGTCTACTCGCTGTACGCGACCGTCCGCCAGGGCAACTCCGGCGGGCCCCTGCTGACGCCCGACGGCAAGGTGTACGGAGTCGTCTTCGCGAAGTCCCTCGACGACCCCAACACCGGTTACGTGCTGACGGTGGACGAGATCCGCGACGACATCCGCTTCGGCAAGGACGCCGTACGCCGGGTCGACAGCCAGGGCTGCGCCCTCTGAGACGACGCGCCCGCCGGGTCCCTACGTCCGTGGATGGCGCAGGCGCGCGGAGACCCAGCGGGCCCGTCGGCGCAGGATGAGCGGAATCCCGAGGCGGGGGTCGTGGCCGTGCCGGCCGGCCCTCTCGTGGGTGCCCGGCGTAGCTGCCGAGCGGCGTTCGTGCGCGGTGTCACCGTAGTCGTGCGTCCAGCTCATACTCCGAGCTGTGCCCGTGCCCCAAGGTCCGTAACCCCGTCAGGGGCGGCCAATTGGCCTATGCGCGAGGCAATTGAATGTTCGTAGGGCAAGCACATCGGTGAACTCCCGCCCGTTCAGGGGGCGATCGCCGGTACGGCCGCCGGTCAGGTCAGTGGTCCGGTCAGCGGTCCGGCTCGGGGTCCTTGAGCCAGTTCACCAGCTCGGACGAGAAGGCGACCGGGTCCTCCTCGTGCGGGAAGTGCCCGAGCCCGTCGAACAGCCGCCACCGGTACGGGGCTTCGACGTACTCCCCGGAACCGGCCGCGCTCCGCGTCCGCATCACCGGGTCGAGCGAGCCGTGCAGGTGCAGCGTCGGTACCCGCACCGGCCGCTTCATCCGCCGGTTGAACTGGATCCCGTCGGGCCGCGCCATCGACCGCATCATCCAGCGGTACGGCTCGACCGAGCAGTGCGCGGTGGACGGGATGCACATGGCCCGCTGGTACACGGCCAGATCCTCGTCCTCGGGCGGCCGCGGCCCGGACCACTCCCGGATCAGCTCCCCCACGAGGGCCCCGCCGTCGGCGACGAGCTGCCGCTCGGGAATGAACGGCCGCTGAAAGCCCCAGATGTGCGAACTCGCCCGCGTCTGCCCGAAGTCCGACAGCATCGCCGAGCGCCAGCGGCGCGGATGCGGCATGGACGAGACGACGAGCCGGCGCACCAGCTTGGGCCGCATCACGGCCGCCGTCCAGGCGAGGTACCCACCCAGGTCGTGCCCGACCAGGGCGGCGTCCGGCTCGCCGAGCGACCGCACGACCCCGGTGATGTCGAGCGCCAGGTTGGCGGGGTCGTAGCCGCGCGGGGTGCGGTCGCTGCCGCCGACGCCGCGCAGGTCCATCGCGACCGCCCGGTACCCGGCGTCGGCGAGCGCCGTCATCTGGTGCCGCCAGGTCCACCAGAACTGGGGGAAGCCGTGGAGCAGCAGGACCAGCGGTCCGTCACCGAGCTCGGCGACGTGGAAGCGGGCGCCGTTGGCGGCGACGTCCCGGTGCGTCACCGCCTGCCCGCCGGGGAGGCCGAGCCGTACCGCCGTGGCAGCTGTGGGAGGAACGCTGGATTCCGGCGTGGGCGCTGTCATGAGGACGAGCGTGCCACACCCACAGCCTTGTCACTCACCGGCCGCGGGTGCGGCTTGACGGTCCCGACCAGTGCGGCGGTCTGCTTGACGGAGGCGATCGACTTCTCCGGCGGCTTGATCTTCTTGAACTTCCGTACGGCGATCAGCGTGAGCACGCCCGCGATCAGCAGGAACGCGCTGCCGACGATGAGGAAGGACCACGCGAGCCCGAGCCCGAGGTTGTGGATCCCGTACGCCGCGGCGAAGGTCAGCACCGGGAGGGAGAAGACCGCGAACACTCCTGCGGCGGCGATGGAGGCGGATCCGCTGCCCACGCGCTTGACGTCCTGGCGGATCTCCGCCTTGGCGAGGGCGATCTCGTCGTGCACCAGCGCGGACATCTCGGCGGTGGCCGAGGCGACCAGCTGGCCGAGTGTGAGCTCGGCTCCCTGCGCCTCTTGGTCCACTGCGCTCATCGCTCTCTCCCTCTGTCGTCTGCTGCCGGGCGGCGCGGCTGTCCTGCGTCGTCAGTCAGATCATGCCGGACGGTCGCCCTCGGTGGTGGACCCGGCCGTGGTTTGGAGCGCGGCGGCGGCCTCGCGCTCGGCCTTGCGGCGGTGTTCGGCGGCCCTCTCCTCGTAGATCTCGGCCATCCGCAGGTGGTAGGCGGGGTTGTGCTCCTCGTAGATGTCCGGGATGCCGTCGTGGTCCTCGTCGCGCTCCTCGGCGTCGGTGAGAGCCCGGTACCTGCGGTTGCGGAGCTTGAGCATCACGCACGCGATCACGGCGGCGATCAGGGAGCCGATCAGGACGGCGGCCTTGACCTCGTCGGTGAGGACCGGGTCGTCGGCGAAGGCGAGTTCACCGATGAGGAGGGAGACGGTGAAGCCGATGCCGGCGAGCGAGGCCACGGCGAGCACGTCGGGCCAGGCGAGGTCCTCGTTCAGTTCGGCCTTGGTGAAGCGGGCCGCCAGCCAGGTGCCGCCGAAGATGCCGACGGTCTTGCCAATGACGAGGCCGAGCACCACGCCGAGGGTCTCGGGCCGGGTGAAGACCTGGGCGATGGCCTCGTCGGAGAGGGAGACCCCGGCGGAGAACAGGGCGAAGAGGGGCACGGCGAGCCCGGCGGACACCGGCCGGACCAGGTGCTCGATGTGCTCGCCGGGGGACTGCCGCTCGCCGTCCCGGCGGGTGCAGCGGAGCATCAGGCCCATGGCGACGCCGGCGATGGTGGCGTGGACGCCGCTGTTGTACATGAGGCCCCAGATGACCAGGGCGAGCGGAACGTAGACGTACCAGCCGTGGACGCCCCGGCGGAGCAGGAACCAGAAGAGGGCCAGGCCCACGAAGGCGCCGCCGAGCGCGAGGAAGTCGATGTCGCTGGTGAAGAACACCGCGATGATCAAGATGGCGAAGAGGTCGTCGACGACCGCGAGGGTCAGGAGGAAGGCGCGCAGGGCCGATGGCAGCGAGGTGCCGATGACGGCCAGGATGGCGAGCGCGAAGGCGATGTCGGTCGCGGTCGGGACGGCCCAGCCGTCCGTGGAGCCGTCACCCACGATGTTGACGAGTACGTAGACCACCGCGGGTACGGCCATGCCGCACACGGCGGCGATCACCGGGAGCGCGGCCGCCCTGGGGTCACGGAGATCGCCCGCGACGAGCTCGCGCTTGAGCTCGATCCCGGCGACGAAGAAGAAGATGGCGAGGAGTCCGTCGGCCGCCCAGTGCTGGAGCGAGAGGTCCAGGCCGAGGGATGCGGGACCGATGTGGAAGGACCGGACGCTGGAGTAGCTGTCGGAGATGGCGGGGATGTTCGCCCACAGGAGGGCGGCGATCGCGGCCACGAGCAGCAGCACGCCGCCGACGGTCTCGGTGCGCAGGGCATCGGCGACGAAGCGGCGCTCGGGCAGTGAGAGGCGGCCGAGCAGCTTGCGGCGCTTGTGGTCGGTGGGGCTGGGCGCGGCCACGAGGGGACACCTCCGGGGGCGGTTGGACGGCATGGCAAAGCTCATTGCCGACCAGACTTCCCGGCGCACCCTGTGGTCTTTCTTTACGCTTTGAATATTTTACAGGGTGTACGCGAGGATGTATCCGGCGATCATCACTTTAAGCGCGAAAGGGGCACCCGGCGCGGCGCGCCGGGTGCCCCTTTCGGTGTGTCCCGCGGTGTGTCCCGCGGTGTGTCC